>CAIZEE010000367.1 GCA_903931835.1 uncultured Elstera sp. | reverse complement strand
TCACGCGCGGCAAACGCATCAAGCTCCCGACGCAATTCCTCGCCCCGATAGCCGCTGACCACGAAGAAGCCGTCGACGCCGCCAGCCTCGGCGCGCTTAATCACCCGCTCGATCAGCGGCACACCCTTGATCGGGATGAGCGGCTTCAGCTCACCCCGTTCCCTCAGCCTGGCACCTTGCCCGGCTGCGACGATCAGGCATTTCATCGTACGGCGATTTTGACGGTGCTGGTGCGGATGAAGGTCTCGGTCATCTGATAGGCATCGTCGTCGGTATACTGCACCGCCGGATGCTTGCAGAAATAGGCGCTCGGCCCCTCAAGCACGCCGCCAACGCCGTTTTGCAGCGCGAGTTTGCAGCAACGGATCATGTCGATGACAACACCGGCAGAATTCGGCGAATCCTCGACCGAAAGCCTGAGCTCCAGGTCCATCGGGACATCGCCGAACAGATGCCCTTCCATCCGGATGAAGCACAATTTGTTGTCGTTCTGCCATGGCACGTAGTCGCTGGGGCCGACATGGATATTGTCGTCCTCCATACGCTTCTTCGCCACGGCCTGCACCGCTTCGGTCTTCGACGTCTTCTTCGACTTCAGGCGCTGCTGGTTCTTCATGTTGAGGAAGTCGGTATTGCCGCCGGTATTGAGCTGATAGGTGCGCATCAGCTTCACGCCGCGCTTGGCGAACAGATCGGTCAGCACCCGGTGCGTGATGGTGGCGCCGAGCTGGGATTTGATGTCGTCGCCGATAATCGGCAGGTTGCGCGCCTTGAAGCGATCAGCGAATGCCTTATCGCTGGCAATGAAGACCGGCATGTTGTTGATGAAGCCGACACCGGCCTCCAGCGCGCATTCGGCATAGAAGCGCGCGGCTTGCTCCGACCCGACCGGCATGTAGTTAAGCAGGATTTCGGCACCGCTGCGCTTCAGTTCAGCTACGATCTGCGACTGCGTCAGTTCCTTTGCGTCGGACCGGATAAAAGTCCGGTCATCAGCATAATCCGCCATGTGCTCGGAAATGCCGTCAAGCACCAGGCCCATCTGGACGATCACGCCGCTATCAGGAATCTCGCTTTGGAAGACCTTCGTGCAGTTGGGCTTGGCGAAGATCGCCTGGTGCACATCGGTCCCAACCTTGCGAGCATCGACATCGAACGCGGCGACGACCTGGATATCGCAGGGCAGATAGCCGCCGATATCCCGATGCATCAGCCCGGACACGCCGTCGCGGCACCGCTCGGGTGTGTAGTAGTGAATGCCCTGGATCAGCGAGCTGGCGCAATTGCCCACGCCTGCGATCGCAATACGAATGCCCCGTCTGTTCAACATGATTTACCTGCGCGTTGCTCTATCACCCGGAGGCGATGGCGGTGCCTTCCTCGGATGGGATGGATTGAATCTGGGGTTACCGACACCCTAAAGTGTCGCGGATTGGTCATAATCATCCAGAGATAGCCCCTTTGGGGCAAGAGGGAAATCGGCGATGCCGGGCATCGTCTCGTCGCGTGGCGAAAAGGACGAGGCCTAAGATCGCGTGATCGCTCGACATCCGCCGCGAAACCCTTGCTGCTTGTATCGAGGTCACGGGGGTTGCCGATTGCTATTTCAAGTGCTCGGAGTGTCAATTTTATGACTGGCACTTCACCGTACTAGGCGGTATAGCAAATCGAGTGATGATAGAACCGACACCTTCTCAGCACCCGGGCCAAGCTACGCGTCACGCGGATTTCGGCGTTATCGCCGAGGCACTCGATTTCGCGGCACAGGGTCCGACTGGCATCAATTTCTATTCCGGCAAGGGCGCCCTAACCGAGGTGCTGCCTTATAGCGTTTTGCGTGTGCAGGCGCTCGATCTCGCGCGCCGGATGATCGCTGCTGGGCTGGAGCCGGGCGACCGGGTCGGGCTGGTTGCCGAAAGCGACGGGGATTTCGTGCGGGCCTTCTTCGCCTGCCAATATGCGGCTCTGGTGCCGGCGCCCCTGCCTCTGCCTGCGGCCTTTGGCGGCAAGGACAGCTATATCTCGCATTTGCGGCGGCTGATCGAAAGCGCCGATGCTGTTGCCGTCTTCGTGCCAACGACGCTGGAGAAGTGGCTGGACGACGTTGTCGCGGGCCTCGATCTGAAAATCTCCGGCACACTGGCGCCCCTTTACGACATCGAGCCCTTTGTCGGGGATCTGCCTAGTCAAGATCCCGAGGGCCTCAGCTACCTGCAATTCTCGTCAGGCAGCACGCGCTTCCCCTTGGGCATCGCGGTGACACAGCGCGCTTTTATGGCGAACGCCAGCAGTATCTCGCGCGACGGGCTTGGCATCCGCGACGGCGACCGCGCGATTTCCTGGCTGCCCTTCTATCACGATATGGGGCTTGTCGGCTTTCTGTTGACGCCGGTGACGTGCCAGATGTCTCTCGACATCATTCCGACCCGTGAATTCGCCCGCCGTCCGCTGCTTTGGCTCAATCTCATCAGCCGCAACCGCTGCACGGTCTCCTTCAGCCCGTCCTTCGGTTACGATCTTTGCGTGCGCCGGGCAGAGACGGCGTCGACTGAGGGGATCGATCTGTCGAGTTGGCGCAGTGCCGGCATCGGCGGCGACATGATCCGTCCGAACGTGCTGACCCGATTCCTTGAACGGTTTGCGCCGATCGGCTTCAGCGCCGGTGCTTTCGTGCCGAGCTATGGCATGGCAGAGGCGACGCTTGGCCTCAGCTTCATGCGGCCGGGCCAAGGCGCCTTATACGATACGATCGATGTGGCAGTGCTTGAAACGGCACAACGGGCAGTGCCGCCGTCCGAGACCACGTCCCGCGCGCGCACCTTCATCAAATGTGGCTATATGCTGCCCGGACACGATGTCGAAGTCCGTAACGAGGCGGATGCCGTGTTGCCCGACCGGCATGTTGGTCGAATCATGGTGCGCGGACCAAGCCTGATGACCTGTTATTTCGGCGCGCCGGAGGAAACCGCGCGGGTCTTGACCGATCAGGGCTGGCTCGATACCGGCGATCTCGGTTATCTCGTCGATGGCCAGATCGTCATCACTGGCCGGGCCAAAGACCTTATCATCGTGAATGGCCGCAATCTGTGGCCGCAGGATCTGGAATGGACGGCGGAGGCGGAAGTCGCAGCGCTGCGTAGCGGCGACGTTGCCGTCTTCTCAGTCGATGGCGAAACGGATGAGGAAGTCGTGGCGCTGGTTCAATGCAGGACCGCCGATCCGGCCGCGCGCGCGGCACTGGCGGTCGAGATCAGCGATATTTTCCGCGGACGTCACGGTTTAAACTCTAACATCGTTCTGGTCCCGCCGCACAGCCTGCCGCAGACCTCGTCCGGCAAGCTCAGCCGCAGTCGGGCACGGACCATGTATCTGGCCGACGCCTTCTCCCCGCTTTCCGTCGCCCTGCCTGCGGACGCCGGCGCAGAGTGAGCTCAGCCCGAGTCGTCGCCGTTACCGGTGCGACGGGCTTCCTTGGTGTTCATCTGATTGCGGCGTTGGCAGGCGAAGGGGTGCGGATCCGCATTCTCGCGCGACGCAGCGGTCGCCATGAGGTTTGGCGCGATCTCGATCTCGACATCATTTCAGGGGGGCTGGATGATGCCGGCGCGCTAGAGCGGCTGGTGACCGGCGCCGACGCCGTCGTGCATGCGGCCGGGCTGATCAAGGCGCGCGACCGCCCGGCGTTTCTGCAAACCAATCGCGACGGCACGCGCGCCGTCGCCGAGACGACGCGACGTTGCGCACCGGAAGCTCGCTTTGTTGCGATTTCTTCGCTTGCCGCCCGTGAACCGCAGCTCTCCGATTATGCCTTCAGCAAACATGCGGGCGAGGACGCCGCGCAAATCGCCTATGCCGAAGTTCCCGATCGCCTGGTGATTGTCCGTCCGCCGGCGATCTACGGCCCTTGGGACCCTGAAACCCTGGCTATCTTCAAGGCGGCGTCCCAGCCCGTCATTCCTGTTTTTGGGTCAGGGCGAGCCGCTATCATGCATGTGACCGACGCCGCTGCGTCGATCGCGCGACTGGCCCTCAATGCTGCGGTGGCGGGGCTTTATGCCTTGGCCGATACCAACCCCGATGGGTATGGCATCCAGGATATTATGAATGAAGCCGCCCGCGCCGCCGGCAACGATCATCCGCGCTTCATACGGGTGCCCGACGGCATCCTGTTGGCTGCGGCAAAGGCGACGACGGCATGGGGGGCTGTGCGTCGACGCACGCCGATCTTCACCGTCGGAAAGGTGCGGGAGATGCTGCACGCCGACTGGACCGTCACCCCTGCCGAGTTGCTTCCCCAGGAGATATACCGATCAAAAATCGGCATCTCTGAGGGGTTCCGGGAGACCGTGGATTGGTACCGATCGGCTGGGTGGCTGCCCCGCTAAAGCGGCTTCTCGTAGATTCGGTAAGTCTTGTAGGCGACGCCGCCCAGGCTTTCATTGATGTGGCGCATCGGCATGTTGTCCTCGAGAATCCAGGACAATTCGACATGGGTGAAGCCCATCTTCGCGGCTTCCTTGCGCACGACATCGATCAGCAGAAAGGGCAGCAGCTTGCCGATGACACCCTGCGCCGCCTTGCGCCGGATGCCCATCAACGGCACGCGCGCCGTCTTCAGGCCCGATACCTTCAGACGCCACAGCAATTTCACCACGCCAAAGGGAAAAAGCTTGCCGCCCAGATCGCGGATCGCCTCATTGAGATTGGGCAGGCAGACAAGGAAGCCCACCGGCTCGCCATTCTGCTCGACGATGCTGACGAGACGCGGATCGAGCAGCGGCTTCAGGGATTTCGCCAGATGATCCGTCTCGATCGCGGACAGCGGCACGAAGCCCCAATTATTGGCCCAGGCATCGTTGAAGATATCGGTGATCGTACGGACTTCTTCATCATAGCGTTTGAGGTCGAGGCGCCGGACCGTGATTTCCTTAGGCAGCGGCCGATCCAACAATCGGCGGGCACCGGCCGGCAAATCGACTGTGATGTCGTAGAGATAGGCGTAGACGTCCTTCTCCTTGACGAATCCTTGTTCCTCCAGCCGTGTTGCGACATAGGGCAGGTCATGCCCCATCAGCAGCATCGGCGGGGTGTCGAACCCATCGACCAGCAGCCCCATTTCCTCATTGATGTTGAGGTTGAATGGTCCCTGTATCCGCTTCATGCCACGGGCGCGCAACCAATCGGCTGCGGTCGTGATGAGGGCTTTGAAGATCTCCGCATCGTCTTCGGCGGCGATCATGCCGAACTGGCCGGTCGCATCGGGCCGAACCGCCAGCGCCTGATGATCGATCTGTGCTGAGATCCGGCCGACATCCCGCCCGCCCCTGCACGCGATCCAGAACTGCACATCGGCATGGCCAAAGAACGGATTTTTCGGCGTCAGCGCGTCAAGGCGTTCGAGGTGCAAGGGTGCGATGTATTTGGCGTCGCCCCGGTGCAGCCGTTCGGGCAGCCGGATAAAACGATTGAGCAGCGTCTTGCCGTCAACCGGTAGGATTTGGATGTCAGTCACGGGGTCTGTACCTGGGCTGCCTTGAGGTCGGGGGCGAAGGCGGAGTGTGGGCGATCGCGAGGCGGGGCGCCGGTTAGCGCCATGACGAAGGGATAGCGCTCCGCCTCGTCTAGGTCGTAGCCAAGATTATAGACGCTGGCGCTTTTCGGCACCTCGCGCGCCTGCCGGTAATAGGTACCGAGCAGCCGGTCGGGGGCGAAGCTGACAATGCCGAAATTGCCGGTCTCATTATGGAAATGATGCATCACGTGATCCTGCTTCATGCGCAGGATCAGTCGGCTTTTCGGCTTGTAGTTCAAATGCTGGATGCAGTGGATGAACTCGTACACGCAGGTTGTCACCATACCGGCGGCGAGCGCTGCCGCAGCGCCCGTCCAGCCGGCAATCGCATAGCCGATGGGCATGGTTACAAGGGCGATCGTCGGCACCGTGTTGGCTGGAGCGCCGAACAGGACCTCCAGGCGATGCGGATCCTGATGATGATCGAAATGAATGCGTTTCCACAGGGCAGCTGACCATTTCATCTTGTACAGCCAGCGGCCGTGCAGGATGAAGCGGTGGATCAGATACCAAGCCATCGGATAGGCGACGAACACGGCGAGCACGGGAAATGCTATCTGATCCCAACGTGATGCGGTGATGATGACGGCTCCTGTCGCAGCAAGCGCCAGAGCGACGTAGATCAGAATTGCCGGATAGGTTGCGTAGGCCAGCCACAACTCCGGCAGCGTCATACGGCCCAGATCATAGCTGCGGCCACGTCCAATGCGCGTCGAAGCAGCTTTCCGCGCCAGTCGAAGAAACATCAGAGTCCTTATAAATCAGCTACTTAGTATCAATCGTCGCGACAGTTTTGTAGCATCCTTTCTAGGATCGGTCACGCAGTATCATCAATAACGATGCCCAAGGAACCAGCCGGCCTCGGCCGCCAGACGGGCGTTTCTCGAGAGCATGAAACAAGCTGCCTGCCTGCCACGCGTGAGCTCAGGCGGCAAGTTCATATGTTGGTAATCACTCGTTGCGTTTAGTCTGACCGTTCTGGCGCCATCGGTTGGAAAGGCATCGCGCGTATGGATCTATCCGCCATCGGGATCGCTCTCTCGATGTCCAAGCATCTGGCGGCGCTGGTTTGCGGCATTGCGGCCTATTGCTGGGTTCGGCGCGACCGCGACGATCCGGATAACTGGCGGAGGCTCGCAGCCGAATCGCTGCTGTTCTGCCTGATGACGGCTTACAGCATTGCGTTCGCCCTGCGGCCGTTCGGGCTGCTGTTCGACGCCCGTTTCATATTGTTGCCGATCGCGATGATTTTTTCGGGGCCGCTGGTCGCGACCATCGTCTTTCTATTCGGCTTAGGGATCCGAATCTATCTGGGTGGCGTTGCCGTCTATTCCGGGCCCGCCATCGCGATCATGACCTTTGCCGCCTCGCTGTGGTGGTGGCGGCGGTTTAATGGCACCGGCAAATCGCCGACGCTTTATGATCTATTCTGGATCGGCGTGTTGACCACGCTGATTCGCCCGCTCGGCTGGTTGTTCCTGCCTTGGACGGAAGAAATTCTGACGGCTGTGTTCAAGGCCTGGCTGGCGCTCATGGTGGTCAATCCCTTGGCAATCATGGCGTTCGGGTCGCTGATCTTGTGGGATGAGCGGGTGCGGGAAACCGATCGCGAAGACCGTGATGACGAGGCGCGCTTTCAGACTGTCATCGACAATCTGCCCTTGTTTCTTGCGATCCGATCGCTCGACGGCACTCTGTCACTGCTCAATCGTCGCTATCAGGATTTATTTGGCCCGGAGGTCATGGGCTTTGTCGGCCGGCCGCATCCTGAGTTTCGCGCCTATTTAATGCCGCCCGAGTATGAGGCGATGGCGCGTGAGGATGAGGCCAAACTGCTTCAGACCGGCCAGCCGGTTTCGCGCTATCTGCTCGATATCGATATGCGGGGTCAGGAGCGCAGCCTGTGCCTGATAACCTTTGGTATTCACGACGCCGACCATGTTTTGCGCGGCATTGGCACGATCGGTGTCGATCTAACCGAATTGCGGGAGCGCGAAAAACAGACCGTCCTGTTAGAGGCCGAGCTGATGCAGACCGCGAAGATGGAAGCGATCAGCCAGCTTTCGCGTGGCGTCGCACATGATTTCAATAATCTTCTGGTCGGCATTATCGGATTTGCCGGATTCTTGCGAGACGACCTCGCCGACCAGCCACCCATCCGGCGCCATGCCGAGCGAATTCTGACGATCTGTGAGCGGGCGAAGAGCCTGGTGCAGCAAATTGAGACCTTTGGCGGCGCCGAGCGGATCGAGCGGCAACCGATCGACATGCATGATGTTCTGAACGAAGCGCGCGATGTGTTGCGCTCGCGCCTGCCGCCGACGACGGAGCTCGCCTTCGATCTGGGCGACGACTTTGCCTGCCTGATCGCGAATGACGACCAGATGTCCCGGCTGATCGTCAATCTCTGCATCAACGCAAGCGATGCGCTGAACGGCGGACCCGGGCGCGTGACGGTGCGCCTGACGTTCGTCACCATAACGCCGGACGTCATCGAGGCGCGCTTCGCGCCGAGGCCAACGCGCCGGGTCAGCGGCACGCCGCCGCTCGCATCGGACCTCATCTGCGTCGAGGTCCGCGATACCGGGTCGGGCATGGACCAGGCAACGTTGGCCCAGATGATGGAGCCGTTCTTCACCACTAAGGGGCGGCGCGAGGGGACCGGTCTCGGCCTATGGATCGTCGACGGCATCATGCATGCCTATCGCGGCTATTACGTGGTCGATAGCGAGGTCGGGGCAGGGACCACCTTCGCACTCTATCTTCCGCGTGAAAGCGAGATGCAGCCGGATTCCCCGGCGCCAGCAACGCCGGAGGCCACGAGGCCGGCTAACGCATCGGGTGCCGAGCGTGTGTTGGTGGTCGACGACCAGCAGGACGTGCTCGATGTCTTCGCCATCGGCTTGCAAAGGGTTGGCTTCGAAACCTCGGCTTTCTCCGATCCACTGGGCGCACTGGAAGCGTTCCGGCTGAAGCCCGAGTTCTGGGATGTCGTGGTCACCGATCAGTTGATGCCGGGCATGCGCGGCACTGAATTGCTGGCGCGGCTGCGGCAGCTTCGGCCGGGTTTGCGTACCATCGTCTGCAGCGGTTTTGCGGAGTTCGCCAGCGACGCGCCGACGGCGATGGAACATGTCGACCTGGCACTTGCCAAGCCGATCGAACCGGCGGTGCTCGCGGGGCATATCCGAGCCCTGCTCGATGGCGAGGTGTCGGCATGACCACGATGGTGGGATTGGGCTATGTCGAGACGCTGATCAATGTCAGCAACAATCTGGCCGTCCTGACCTGTGGCATTGCCGCGTATTGCTGGGCGCGCCGCAGCATCGGCCGCAAATCCGCCTTGACCAGAATTGCCGCAGAGGCGCTGATCCTGTCGGCCTTGGCGATTTACACGATGAACAACTCGTTGATGACGTCGCCCGGCCGATTTTATGACGCCCGTTTCATCGTGCTGACCATCGCCTGTCTGGTGTCCGGGAATTTGGTCGGCTTTGTCGTGACCGTGGCAATCATTCTGATGCGCGTAGAGTTGGGCGGCATGGGCACGCTGCCGGGGGTAGCAGACGCGATAACGGTGTTCATTCTCGCCGCCGCTTATGGCTCGTGGGTGCGTCGTCGAGCGCGGCCCATCGCTTATCGCGATCTGGCGGTGCTCGGCTTGATGGCATCTCTGGCGACGTCCGGCGGGTGGTTCCTGTTGCCGTGGGAGGAGATGGCGGCCAACTGGGCCAACCCAGATTTGACGCTTGGCCTTTTGTCGGGAAACGAGATCGGCCTGCTGATTTTGGGCACGCTCATCATGTGGGACAACAGGCTGCAGGCGTTGCAGCGCGGCCTGGCCGACCGAGGCGCCAAATTTCACGATATTATCGATAATCTGCCGGTCTCGTTTGCCATGAGCGACCGGCATGCCAAGGTGCGCTTCCTCAATCGCCGGTTTTTGGAGCGCTATGGCGAGGATTTCGCGCGCTTTATCGGCCAAGACGCCGATCAGTTGCGCGGCCAAATCTATTCTGGCGACCTATTTGAGCAAAGCTTAGCCGAGGAGCGCGCGGCGATTGCGACCGGCGAGCCGCAAAACCGCTACCTGACGGATTTCGTGGTCGGCGGAACCCCGATAAACCTTTGGCTCACCATGTTCAGCATGCGGGACGCCAAGGGGCGCCCCGATGGCGCCGCGATTATCGGCGTTGATGTCAGCGAATTGCGCCAGCGCGAGCAGGAAAACGAACGCCTGCGCGAACAGCTCCGCGATGCCGGCAAGATGAAGGCGATCGGCCAGTTGGCCGGCGGTATCGCCCACGACTTCAATAATCTGTTGGGCGCCATGTATGGGTTCGCGACGTTCCTCGACGAGGACCTGGCGGATCAGAAGACGGAGCGGATCTACGCCAAGCGTATCCTCGCCCTGCTCGATCACGCAAAATTGCTGGTCTCCCAGGTTCTCACCTTCGCTAGGACCGATCGGGTCGAGCGCGACCGGATCGATCTATGCCGCCTGTTCATGGAGACCGCCGATCTACTGCGCTCGTCACTGCCGCAATCGACCAACCTTACCCTGACGCTGCCGCCGGAGCCGGTATTCCTGGCGGTGAACGAGGCGCAGATCCGCCAATTGCTGATTACCGTGACGCTGAATTGCGCTCAAGGACTGGTGGAGCGCAGCGGCGCCATCCGGATCGGTCTCGACACGCTTATCGCCGGCCCAGCGGAGCTCGAGCCGGCCGGGGCCGCTTCGTTCAACCGGCATGGTGTCGGCACGCTGAAGACGGGGGATGCTTATGTCAGGATCTCGGTTGCCGACGATGGCCCCGGCATGGAACAGGACGTCGTCGAGCGGTTGGTCGAGCCATTTTTCACCGCGCTCAATCAT
>CAIZEE010000366.1 GCA_903931835.1 uncultured Elstera sp. | reverse complement strand
TCGCCATTCCACCAGTTACCCAGTCGCACCGCAGCGACGAATCGGTCATCACGGAATTCGACGTGGTCGATCCGCACGACGGGCACCGGATGATTGAACCCCGGCACTTGCCCGGTGGCGAGTTGCAACTCATCAATCTGAGGAGGCTTTATCCCAACGGTGTTCGACAGTCGGTTGAACCTGTTTATCCGGTCCTGATGTTCAAGAGCGATCGTCTGCGGCAGCGTTTGAAGCGTCACGCCGGTTATCGCCGCACGCTGGGGCGGCGGGTAAGACGGAGGCGGGGGATAACCGGGTGGGGGATAACCGGGTGGCGGATAGCCCGACGTCTGCGGCGGCCGAGGAATTCCCTGCCCTTGAGGCGTACTACAGCCTGAAACGGCATGGATAATGAGGATTGCACACAACGACCATCGGGCTAGTCTAAAATTTATATGCAATCTCAAATCGGAGCTCCCCCGAGCACCATAGTATGCAGCATCAATAAAGACGCCTTAAACTAACCTAAGTTGTATCGCTTTTCCAAGCCATTCGACAGAAGATGGATCGTGTCCCTTGACGTGGTGTAAGAGCTCGGGCTCGCTCGTGATGTTCGGCACGGTTGGCCGGGCCAGTCATGCTGGCACTGCTGACAGCAAGACGATTGGATTGTCGCTCACGGTTGCGACAGATTCCAGCGTCATGTATCGGCCTCGCTGAACGGCCCATTCATCATTCTGTTCCAATAGGATAGCTCCAACGAGGCGGATGATGGCCTCGTCGTTAGGGAAGATGCCGACAACGTCGGTTCGGCGTTTGATCTCGCCGTTGACGCGTTCGATCGGGTTGGTGCTGTGCAGCTTGGTCCGGTGCGCGGGCGGGAAGTCCATATAGGCCAGGACATCGTTTTCGGCATCGTCCATGAAGTCGGCGAGCTTCTTGACCTTCGGGCGGAGTTGATCGGCAACTTGGCGCCACTGCTTATGCGCGGCATCGGCATCGGGCTGAGCGAAAGCAGTGCCGATGAAGGCCGAGACGACGCCGCGCCCCTGCTTGCCGGCATGGGCGAGAACGTTGCGCATGAAGTGGATGCGGCAGCGCTGCCAGGTCGCGTTCAACACCTTCGTAATGGCGGCTTTCAGCCCTTCATGCGCGTCTGAGATCACGAGCTTGACGCCGCGCAGGCCTCTGCGTGTGAGCGTGCGCAGGAAGTCAGTCCAGAACGTCTCGGCCTCGGATGCGCCGATCGACATGCCGAGCACTTCGCGCCGGCCGTCGCCGTTGACGCCAACCGCGATAATCACCGCGACCGACACGATGCGGCCATCGCGTCGCGCCTTCACGTAGGTCGCGTCGAGCCAGACATAGGGCCAGTCGCCTTCTATTGGGCGCTCCAGGAAGGCCTTGATCTTGCCATCGATCTCCCCGCACAGCCGGCTCACTTGGCTCTTCGAGATGCCGCTCATGCCCATCGCCTTGACCAGATCGTCGACCGAACGGGTCGATACGCCCTGGACGTAAGCTTCCTGGATGACCGCGGTCAACGCCTTCTCAGCCATGCGGCGAGGCTCCAGAAAGCCTGGAAAATAGCTGCTCTTCCTAAGCTTGGGGATGCGCAGCTCGACCGTGCCGGCGCGCGTTTCCCAGTCGCGGTCGCGATAGCCGTTGCGATAGTTCAGCCGATCAGCGCTCCGCACGCCGTGGCCGGCGCCGGTCATGCTCTCGACCTCAAGGTCCATGAGACGCTGAGCGGCAAACGCGATCATCTCGCGCAACAAGTCGGTATCGGAGCTCTTCTCCAAAAGAGCCTGGAGGTTCATCATATCTGCGGTCATCGTCGGATCCTTGGTTCGCGTGGACGTTTGGCGACCAAAACCCTACCGAAGATCCACGATGACCACCGCTATCGATAAGTAGCCAGGCTACGCCAGACACCGACCGGTCGTTCCGCCGGGCTACTTACCCACAGCTCCTACACCACGACCGGGGACGCGACCTCAAGTTCGGCTGATAGGCATCCATCCGGGGCGGGGTTAAGCGGGTAGAAGAAGAGTGTCGAATCAACGGACTGCGGTCCGTTGAGGGCCTCGGCTTTTGCCTCATCCCCTGCTCGTTTCATACAGCGATGTGCAGGAGTCCAAGACCATGAATCAGAACAAATACGAATTTGTAGCCGATCTCTATCAACGCCAGTATCAGGACCAGGCGGAACCGGTCTTCTTAGGCCGCGACAGCGAAGGCCGCCACCTTATGGTTGCCCGAAAGCGTTTGGGCTACGGACCGACCGACCCGGCGATGGTCCTTTTGATAAAGTCGCCAGACGCGCTCTTCTATCGGCCACCCGAGCTGCCAATAATTCCAGGCAGACATATAAATACGGCCTTAGAGGAGTCCGTAGCGCGGCACCTTGATCGGCTCGGGCACGTGCCGCGCAGAAATCTAGATAGGCTTCCTGGTCGGCCAGATTTCTGGATACCGAGTCCCAAACC
>CAIZEE010000365.1 GCA_903931835.1 uncultured Elstera sp. | reverse complement strand
GCTGTTCATCGACGAAATCCATCGCCTCAACCCGGCGGTTGAGGAAATTCTCTATCCGGCGATGGAGGATTATCAGCTCGATCTGATCATCGGCGAGGGGCCGGCCGCACGCTCGATCCGCATCGATCTGCAGCCCTTTACGTTGGTCGCGGCAACAACGCGGTCAGGCCTGATCACCACCCCCTTGCGCGAACGCTTTGGCATTCCGCTGCGTTTGCAGTTCTACACCGCCGACGAGCTGGTGCAGATCGTCAGCCGGGGGGCCCGTTTGCTTGAGTTCGATTTAAGCGCTGAAGGTGCCCGCGAAGTGGCCTCCCGCTCTCGCGGCACGCCGCGTGTGGCCGGAAGGCTGCTGCGCCGGGTGCGTGATTTCGCCGCAGTCGCGGGTCTCGCCTCGGTCGATCGCAAGGCCGCCGACGCAGCGCTTAACCGGTTGGAGGTCGATGCCAACGGGCTCGATCAGATGGACCGGCGGTATCTTGCTTGCATTGCCGAAACCTATCGCGGTGGACCGGTCGGGGTTGAAACGCTGGCAGCCGCATTAGCTGATCAGCGCGACGTGCTGGAGGAAGTGATCGAACCCTATCTGATGCAGCAAGGGCTGGTGCAGCGCACCTCACGCGGCCGGATGCTGGCACCCAAGGGCTGGGCTTATCTGGGGCTGACAGCGCCTAAGGATTTGAGCCAGCAGCTCGATTTATTGGCGCTGGATGGCGACGATGCTTGATGTTCAGGGCCTAAGCGGCGTGATCGACGGGGGCATCCATCGCATGCCCATCCGTGTTTACTACGCCGAAACCGATGCCGGCGGGGTTGTCTATCATGCTAATTACCTGGCCTTTGCCGAGCGGGCGCGCACCGAATGGCTGCGTATCCTGGGCGAGGGGCAGGTGCCGCTTGGGCAGGATGGCAGCTTTGCCTTCGTCGTCCGCCATTGCACGCTCGATTACCAGGCCCCGGCCCGGCTCGGCGATTTGCTGGAAGTGGTGACGGAGGTGAAGGCGATTGGCGGGGCGAGCGTGACCGTTGAGCAACGGGTGCAGCGCGACCGCCATACTCTGGTCACGATAGTGTTGCGTCTGGTGTGTATCGATGGTGAGTTTCGCGCAATTCGCGTGCCGGATCGCTTGCGTGCGGCTTTGGGTGCCTATTTGCCCATCGAATCGCCGTAATAGGACGGAAGTATTTCGATTGTCGAAAGACCAGGGTCCGTTTAGGGGCCCCATAAGGGAGACTAGAGTTTCATGAATAACGTCGATGCAAGCGCTCTCGCAGGCTCTGTCGGCAATCACGACTTGTCGCTTATCGGTCTGTTCATGCAGGCCGATATCATCGTCAAGGTCGTCATGGTGATGCTGCTATTCGCCTCGTTCTGGTGCTGGACGATCATCTTCGACAAGATTTTGAAGATGCGCCGTCTGCGCGAACAGGCGACTCAGTTTGAGGAGACGTTCTGGTCGGGCGGCAGCCTGGAAGACCTCTTCGACCGCATCGGCAACCGTCCGGTCGACCCGATGTCGGCGGTGTTTTCCGCTGCCATGCGCGAATGGCGCCGGTCGGCCGCGCGCACCGGCACCAACCTCGCCGCCACCCGCGCAGCCTTGCAGCAGCGCATCGACCGCGTCATGGACGTGACTGTCGGGCGCGAGATGGAACGGCTGGAGAAATATATGT
>CAIZEE010000364.1 GCA_903931835.1 uncultured Elstera sp. | reverse complement strand
TTTCGTCGACGACAACGCCAAGACCATGACGATCGAGCAGCTGACCTATCTGACGCGGAACGGATTCAACAATCCGTGGGGCGCTTCCCTTGTGGGCGCCATCATCGGCGCCCAGGTCGCCAGCTACGCCGTCGGGGCCTTGCCCGGCGGGGCAACGCTCACCGGGGACCCGACCCAGAAGCCGAAGGTTTGGACCGACTATTCGGGCGTCGCCCAGATCACCAAGGCTGGCTATTATGAGGCGCGTTTCGTCTACAATTCCTTTGGATCTCCGGCCAAGGACATCGTGATCGACCGTGTCTACGCCCTGGCCACCTCGGACCCAGCGACAGTGGTGATTCCGCCTAACCCCACGGCCGTGCCAGAGTCAGCGGCTTGGACAATGATGATTCGCGGCGTGGGCACGATCAGCCTTGCCGCGCGCCGTCACGCGGGACTCGGCCATGCGGAGGCTTTGGCCGCCTGATCAGGCCGGAGCGCCAGACGGCCTTTGACACGCGCCCGCCATCGACGCCGCGCGTTTAGCCTCTGTTGGATCTGAAGGTTGACATCAGCAGCTCATCAATGATGGGCAGATTTTCCACATTCAGTGTCAGTCCTTGGATGAAGGCTGTCAATATTCAGCCCAAATCATGGGGCGCGGCGCCTTATCGATGAGTGAGGGGCCTAGCCCGTCTTATTCACGCCCCGCCGGAGAAGGGCTGGCGGACGTAGCGCAACAGACTGATTTGGAATAGGTTTTGGTTGTTTACACCAACGCTGTTCCGAAGCAGGGAGGCGCCACGCCCGCCATGGATGACGATACCGATCTTCTGTTCGATCTGCCAAGCGTGGGGCGCAAGAAAGTCAGCGCCGCGTTCGATGGCGGGCGCATCACCTCCGACGGCGGGGTGCTGCTGCTGGCTGCGGCTGAGCGCAACATGGGGATCGCCAGCATCCTTGCCGGGTTGATCGCCGACCCGCGCAATCCGCTGTTGGTGACCCACAGCGTGACCGACATTCTGCGTGCGCGCATGCTTGCCATCGCCTGCGGCTATGAGGATGCCGACGACCTCGATCATTTGCGCACCGATCCCGGCTTCAAGCTGGCCTGCGGACATCTGCCCGACAGCGGACGCGATCTGTGCTCGCAGCCGACCATGTCGCGTTGGGAGAACATGCCCGATCTGCGCGAGGTGATCCGCATGAGCTACGCCATGGTCGATATCTATTGCGCGAGCTATGCCCGCCCACCACGCGCCGTCACGCTCGATATCGATGACACGGTCGATGTCGTGCATGGCGATCAGCAGCTTGCCTTGTTCAACGCGCATTACGATGAACGATGCTTCCAGCCGATCCATGTCTACGACACGGCGACCTCGCGCCCCGTGGCGGTGCTGCTGCGGCCGGGCAAGACGCCGTCGGGTGTGGAAATTCGTGGCCATCTGCGGCGTCTGGTGCGCCGCATCCGCCGCCATTGGCCCACCACGCGCATCACCATCCGCGGCGATGGCCATTACGGACGCCCCGAGGTGATGGCGTGGTGCGAGGCC
>CAIZEE010000363.1 GCA_903931835.1 uncultured Elstera sp. | reverse complement strand
GCCTCGGCGTTCTGCCCGAGAATGATAACGAAGGCAGCGGCCCGCGTCTGGTGGTGTGATGAAGGCGCGCGTTCACATCACGTTGCGTTCGGGCGTGCTTGATCCCCAGGGCAATGCCATTGCCCATGCGCTAGCCGCCTTGGGATTTGACGGCGTCAACGATGTCCGCCAGGGCAAATATATCGAGCTCGACCTCGCCGATACCGACGCTGGCCAGGCCGAAGCGCGGGTCAAAGCCATGTGCGAAAAGCTGCTGGCCAATCCGGTGGTCGAGAACTACACGGTGGATCTGTCGACGCATTCCTAATACCGCTTTTGCGAGAGTCCTGGCGCCCACCCGATGAAATCCGCCGTTATTGTCTTCCCCGGCTCCAACCGCGAACGTGACGCCGCGGCCGCGTTGGAGCGTGTGACCGGCTACAAGCCGCGTCTTGCCTGGCATGGCGAGGCCGAGCTTGAGGACGATCTTGATTTGATCCTGATCCCCGGCGGTTTCTCCTATGGCGATTATCTGCGCACCGGCGCCATCGCGGCGCACGCGCCGGTGATGGCCGCCGTGAAGCGTGCTGCGGCCAAGGGCGTTCGCGTGCTCGGCCTGTGCAACGGGTTTCAGATCCTGACCGAGGCGCAATTGCTGCCGGGCGTGCTGCAGCGTAACGCCTCGCTGCAATTCGTCTGCCGCGATGTGCATTTGCGCGTCGAGACGTCGAACAGCCCGTTCACCCGCGCCTATAATGCCGGCCAGGTGTTGCAGGTGCCGGTCGCCCATCATGACGGCAATTATTTTGCCGATGAGGCGACGCTGAAAACGCTGGAAGACCAGGACCGCATCGCCTTCCGCTACACCTCACCCGAGGGCGAGTTAAAGGATGCGACCAATCCGAACGGCTCGATCCGCTTCATCGCCGGTATTTTGAGCGAACAGCGCAACGTGCTCGGCATGATGCCGCATCCGGAAAACGCGGTGGATCCGCTGCTGGGTTCGACCGATGGCGCCGGGCTGTTCAAGAGCCTGATCGAGGGTTTGAATTGACCAACGCGGATACGCCCTATATCCGGCCTTCGACCGAGGCGGATGCCGTTGGATTCGGCCTGAAACCGGACGAATACCAGCGCATCCTGACCGGCCTCGGCCGGGTGCCGAACCTGACCGAGCTCGGCATTTATTCGGTGATGTGGAGCGAGCATTGCTCCTATAAATCCTCACGCCGCCATCTGCGCACGCTGCCGACCGAAGCACCCTGGGTGATCTGTGGGCCGGGCGAAAATGCCGGGGTGATCGATATCGGCGATGGCGACGCCGCGATCTTCAAGATCGAAAGCCACAACCACCCCTCCTTCATCGAGCCCTATCAGGGCGCGGCGACCGGCGTCGGCGGCATCATGCGCGATGTCTTCACCATGGGTGCGCGCCCGATTGCCAATCTGAACGCGCTGCGCTTCGGTTCGCCCGATCATGCCAAAACCAAACATCTGCTGGCCGGCGTGGTCGCCGGCATTGGCGGCTATGGCAATTGCATGGGTGTGCCGACGGTGGGTGGCGAGACCAATTTCGATCCGTCCTATAACGGCAATATCCTGGTCAATGCGATGACCGTGGGCATCGCCCGGACCGACAAGATTTTCTATTCGGCCGCCGCCGGCATCGGCAATTCCGTCATCTATCTCGGCGCCAAGACCGGCCGCGACGGCATTCACGGCGCCACCATGGCATCGACCGAATTCAGCGAGGAAACCGAGGCCAAGCGCCCGACCGTGCAGGTCGGCGATCCGTTCACCGAGAAGATC
>CAIZEE010000362.1 GCA_903931835.1 uncultured Elstera sp. | reverse complement strand
CCAGATTACCGGGGCGACCAAGCTAACCCTCTTTAGCGTCGGGTATAGCGACAACAATTGGACCGTTGGAACGGCATTGGCCACGGCACCTCAGAACGTATCCGCCGCCGGGACCGATACCGATTTACAGGTCTTCGCCGCTCTCGAAGCGGCGTTTAACGCCCATGACGATGTCGTGATGGCGTCGTATACCGAAACATCTGATTCTTCCAATGGCCGCAGCGAATTGATGGCGAGTCATGCCTTCTCGGTGATCGGCTACAACGCCACGAATGATACGATCGAGCTGCGCAATCCCTGGGGTACGACGCCTTTTTCTCAATCTTGGGACACGACCTTCTATGTAAGCCTGTCGACATTGGCCGGTACGGGCGACTATTTCGCCTATGACAATGGCGCGCCCACAACCCTGGCCCCCACGGTCGAGGCGACTTCGATCACGCTGACCGCGAATTCAGCCAATTTTGCTAATGCCGCCGGGATTTCCGCCATCGATCCGAATGGGGTCAGCCTGTCGAGCCTGATCTTTACGATCAGCTATACCGGCTCGGCCGGCGTGCTCGACCTAAACAATGTGGCCGAGCCGACAGGGTCGAATATCACCATCACCGGCGCTCAGCTATCGGGGTTAAGCTATGTCATCAACGGCGGCGGCGCCGATACTTTCACCATCAGCGTCAGCGACGGATATGCCAGCAGTGCGGCGCTGACTTTCACGGTGACGACGCCAGCGCTCAAGCCGACGGTCAAAGCGACTTCGGTCACCCTCAGCAGCGCCGCGACGGTAACCGATTTCGCGACCGAGGTGGGGATTTCGGCGGTAGACCCGAACGGGGTCAACCTGTCGAGCCTTATCTACACGATCAACTATACCGGCTCCGCCGGGATACTCGAACTGAACGGCGTGGCCGAGGCGGCTGGCTCCAGTTTCGCTGTGACGGGGGCCGACCTTTCAGAGCTGAGTTATCTGCCGTCGGCCGCCGGTGGCGTTGACAGCTTCACCATTAGCGTCAGCGACGGATCAGCCGCCAGCGCGCCGGTGACGTTTACGGTCACCAGCCCGGCTGTGACGGTTGTAGAGCCGCCGACCGTCACGGCTACGACGCCGCCGACATTGAGCCCCGGCAATTCAGTCATGCTCAGCTCGGTATTCTCAGCGGTTGATAATAACGGCATCGCCGCCAGCAAGCTGACCTATACGTTGTGGGAGGTCTGGGGACAGGGGAACCTCGTCGTCGATGGAACGATCAAACCGGCGGACACGACGGTCACCCTGACTGCCGCGCAATTTGCCAACGCGAGCTATTATGCCAATGGCGCAGGCGGGACGGATGTTCTCTCACTCACTGTCAGCGACGGTATCTCCAGCAGTTGGGCCTCTGTTTTCGTTACCGATCTGGGCGTCCAGGTAACGCCATATTCCTTCAACACGACGCTGCGCGCGCAAACCTACACGGCCTCCCAGCTCTTTAGTGCGTCCGATTCCGCCGGCGGGACGATCACGTCTTACACGATCGAAGACGAGGACGGCTTTGCCGGGCACGGTTACTTCCTCCTCGACGGCGTGACCGAAGCCGTCGATACGAAGTTCACGATTTCCGCTTCCCAATTATCCGAGTTGACTTATGTCAGCCCGATTACGGGCACGGATTTCATCTACGTTACAGCGACCGCCGGAAGCTACTCAAGCACGCAGGCTGTTGTGTTCGCCAGTGGTCCCGCTACGACCGTGCCGTCGATCACGGCAAAGTCGACAACCTTGACAGGCAGTGGGTCAAAATCAGTGCTGCTGTCGTCGCTTATTACCGCTACCTCGACCAACGGTCTGCCGAGTTCCGACTATCGCTACTACATTAACGATACGGGCAGTTCAGGCTATTTCAGCGTCGGCGGCGTCAATGATGGCGACTATGTTTATCTGACGCAGGCTCAATTCGCCGAGACGAGCTATGTCAGCAAGTCAGCAACCGGTGTCGATAAGATCACGGCGTATTTTTACGACGGCTTTTTCACAAGCAATACAGCCAGTTTTACCATTACCTCGGTGGGCAAGTCGGGCCCCAGCATTGCCGCCTCCGCAACGACGCTCAATAGCCTCTCAGCGGTGTCGTTCGCGTCGCTGTTCAACGTGAGCGATCCGAATGGCGTGGCGTTGTCCAACCTGACCTACACGCTGAGCTATACCGGTTCCGCCGGCCTGATCGAGCTTAACGGCGTGGCGGAGGCTACCGGGGCGACTATTTCGCTGACAGCGGCAGAGCTTGCCGAGCTGACCTATAATCCGACGGCTTCCGGCGGAACCGATACGATTACGCTCAGCGCATCGGACGGTATCGCAAGCGATACTGCCGCAACTTTCTCCGTCGTCAGTCCGCCAGCGCTGGTCATCACGCCCGTCAACGTCACCGTTTCGGTCTCGCGCGATCAGGTGCTTTCCAACTTGATACCGCAGCTATGGACGGAGACGGACGGCTCTCTGAACGCGACAATTTCGCAGTACGAATTCTTCGACAGCGACTCGTCTGGCGGAATTGGCAGCTTCCTGGTGAACGCCAACGCCTATCCCACCGATACAATCCTTCTGGTTCCTGCCGCCAATCTCAGCACGATTTCCTATCAGGGTATTTCCGGCTCACAGGTCCTGTATGTCCGGGCCAATAACGGTACTGCGGCCAATCCGCATTGGAGCGCTTGGGCGAGCCTCACTGTGACCGCACCGGCCGTGACAAAGGGCGCCGTCTTCACGCCAAACAACACCACCATCGCGGCTACTCACGATGAGGTGTTTTCGACGACCGATGCGTCCAGCCCGCTCTCCTTGTTCGCCGCGACCGACACGGCTGGGGGCACGATTGCGCAATATGAATTCTACGACAACGACCTGTCGGGCGGGCTCGGCAATTTCCTACTGAATGGCGCCGCCCTGAAAAACGACACGGTGCAAATCCTCGGCGCAGCGGACCTGGACACGCTCGGCTACATGGCCATCGCAGGCAGCCAAGTCATCGATATCCGCGCCAATGACGGCACGGTTGCTCATCCGGTCTGGGGAGCTTGGGCAAGCATCACGGTAACCGCACCCGTCGCCGCCTTCACGCCGAACAGCGCAACTGTTAACGCAACGCGCGACAAGATTTATTCGACGACCGCCGCGTCCAATCCGCTGTCGCTGTTCGCGCTCGCCGGCGTCTCCAGCGATGCGATCCTGCAATACGAGTTCTTCGATAGTGATACGGGTGGGGGCCTTGGCGATTTCCTGTTGAGCGGCCAGGTTTTGGCGAATGATGTCGTTCAGGTCGTCGGCGCCGGCAGCCTCGACGCGCTTACCTATGAAGGCATCGCCGGCAGCCAGGTGATCTCCGTTCGCGCCAATGATGGGACGCTTGCCCATCCGGTCTGGGGGGCGTGGGCGAGTATCACGGTGACGGCGCCGTCAGTGACCGTAGGTGTGGTGTTCACGCCGACGAATGCAACCATTACGGCACAGCGCAACCAGATCTACGCGACGACCGATGCGTCCAATCCGCTTACGCTCTTCTCCGTCGCCGACACGACCGGCGGCACGATCGTGCAGTACGAATTCTTCGTCAACGACAAGGCCGGCGGTGCCGGCTATCTGCTGACCAGCAAGGGCGCTTTGGCGAATGACACGGTCCAGCTGGTCAGCGCCGCCAATTTGGAGGCGATCAGTTACAAGGTGATCGCGGGCACGGAGGCGATCTCCATCCGCGCCAATGATGGCACCACTGCTCATCCGGTCTGGGGAGCGTGGTCTACGGTGACCGTGACGGTACAACCGCCATCGAGCCCGATTGCCGCAGCGCCGGCCATTCAAATCCCGACGCTATCGGCAACCGGCTCGGTATCCGCATTACCCAACGCGATCCAATCGGTCATCAGCCCGGCGTCATTGCTCAGTTCTGCCGGGCAGCAACCGTCGGCCCTTCTGGCCGCCACGCATCATTAGCCTGCCTAAACGGCCACTCTTGCTGGGTTTAGGGTCGCGGCTTGCCGCGCTTCTTGCGTGCCATAACGACTAATCGGCAGCACCGAGAGGCTAGTCAAAATACAGTATCATCCACCTTGAAACGACGGCCTATTACAGGTCTGGCGGCACTCAGTAAAAGTCATTGATTCGCAAGGCTTAATCGCTGTTTGGCGAGGTCAAACGCCCGGTGCTGACGAACTATCTCGAATTTATCATATGTTAAGGGTGACCGCCCAATACTCGGCGACAGTAGCGACCTCCATAGTCGCGATGGCGAGTATCTGTGCATGACAACAACCAATCTGGTCACAACCACTCACACCCCGACACTGATGTGCGGCTGTCCAGCCTGCGTCGCGGCCTATCTGGCGTCACTCGCCGCGTCGGGCAACAAGGCAGCCTACGATGCTGCGGTGAAAACGATCGGAACTGGCTCGCTGACCGCTGTCGCACCGCCGCTCGCAGCTCCGCCGGCGCCGTCTGCTGTGGCCGTTGCCGCCGGCTCCCCCGTTGTGGTCACGGTCCCTGTGGCACCGCCTATTACGACCACGCCCAGTATCCCCCAGCCGGTCGGAAGCTTCAATCCAGCCACCCTCGGCACCTCGGTCGGCACGCTCAGTTTCTCCGCGTCCGGCGGCCAATATGCCAATACGGCCTATCTT
>CAIZEE010000361.1 GCA_903931835.1 uncultured Elstera sp. | reverse complement strand
GATGCTGGCGGAGTTCGATGTCGACGCCGGCGGTCGGCTCATCCAGCACCAGCACGGGCGGGGCATGCACCATCGCCTTGCCGACCATCAGCCGCCGCCGCATGCCGCCCGACAGCGTGCGGGCATAGGCGTCCGCCTTGTCGGCAAGCCCGACCGCCTCCAGGATTTCCATGGTGCGCTTTTGGCGGCGCGGAACGCCGTAGAGACCTGCCTGAAGGTCCAGCACCTGACGCGGTGTGAAGAACGGGTCCATGTTCAGCTCTTGCGGTACCACGCCAATGAGAGAGCGGGAGCGGCGCGGGTCCTCATCGATATCGCAGCCCCAGATCGACGCGGTGCCTGCGGTCTTCAATACCAGGCCTGCCAGGATATTGATCAGCGTCGATTTGCCCGCGCCGTTCGGGCCGAGCAGGCCGAACCTCGATCCCGTCGGCACGTCCAGATCGATCGATGTCAGCGCCTGTTTTTCGCTTTGCCGGCCTTGCGCGCGGTAGATCTTGGTCAGGCCGCGGATCGAAATGGCGTTCTCAGGCTGGGCTTGCGACATGAGTTCCCTCAAATGACGCGATGCGACATTGATCGCGGCGGCGCAATGGGTATCATCCGCGCGGATAATGGGTCAATCTGTAGGGACAGGATTGGCGTAGCAGGGGATTACCGAAGATGGCGCTTAAGGAACCGGTCGAGATTATTCATGTCGATGCGGCAGTAGTCTCCTGCGAAGGCATTGGCGGTGCGCTCGGCCATCCCAAGGTCTATCTGAATATCGAGGCGAGCGGCGAGGTCGACTGCCCTTATTGCGGCCGCCGTTTCATCCTCAATCCGGGTGCGAAGGCCCATTCGGGCCACTGACGCCTCATGGCGCGTCCGATACTCTATCTGATCGACGGCTCAGGCTATATTTTCCGGGCCTTCCACGCGCTGCCGCCGCTGAACCGCGCCGATGGCACGCCGGTTAATGCTGTGCTCGGCTTCACCAATATGCTGGTGCGGCTGCTCGGCGATACCGGGGCCGACCGTATCGCGGTCATCTTTGATGCCGGGCGCACGACCTTCCGTAACGAGATCTATGAGCCCTATAAGGCCAATCGCGATGAGCCGCCGCCCGAGCTGGTGCCGCAATTCGCGCTGATCCGCGATGCGACGCGCGCCTTCAACGTGCCGGCGATCGAGCTGCCGGGCTTTGAAGCCGATGATTTGATCGCCAGCTATGCCGAGGCGGCAGTAGCCGAGGGCGAGGATGTGATCATCGTGTCGTCCGACAAGGATCTGATGCAGCTCATCAATCCGAATGTCACGATGCTCGATCCGATGAAGAACCGGAAGATTGGCCCGGACGAGGTGATCGAAAAATTCGGCGTGCCGCCCGATAAAGTGGTCGATGTTCAGGCGCTATGCGGCGACAGCGTTGATAATGTGCCCGGCATTCGCGGCATCGGCGTCAAGACGGCGGCCGAATTGATCAACACCTATGGATCGCTTGACGCGCTGCTCGACCGCGCGGCCGAGATCAAGCAGCCCAAGCGGCGCGAATCGATCATCGAGGGCGCCGAGATGGCGCGGATCAGCCGCGAGCTGGTGCGGCTCAAGGCCGATGTCCCGCTGCCGGCGCCGCTCAGCAGTTTCGAAAAGCGTCAACCAGATCCGGCGACGCTGCACGCCTTTCTGACCGAACAGGGGTTCCGGTCGCTCGCGCAACGTCTGGCCGGAACGCCCCCCAGCAGCCCGACTGCGGACACGGCATCGGCGCCCAGAATGACGCCATCGGCACCGGAACAACGCTACGAGCTGGTGCAGGAAATGGAACAGCTGGATCGCTGGATCGCGCGCGCCAGCAAGGCGGGTCTCGTGGCGGTCGATACCGAGACGACCTCGCTCGACACCATGACGGCGGAACTGGTCGGCATCAGCCTGGCGCTGGCAGAGGGCGATGCCTGTTACATCCCGCTCGGCCATATCGCCCCCAATGCGGCCAGCACCACGGAACTCAATTTCGACGCGGCACCGCCGCCCAAGCAGATCAAACTCTCCGATGCCTTGGCGCGGTTGAAGCCGCTGCTCGCCGACGAGGCGGTGCTGAAGATCGGCCATAACATCAAATACGATACGGAGGTTTTCAGCCGCTACGATGTGGCGGTGACACCGGTCGACGACACCATGCTGCTGTCTTTCGTGCTGGAGGGCGGCATTCACGGCCACGGCATGGATGAATTGGCGGAGCTCTATCTCGGCCACGAGACGATCAAGTACAAAGATGTCGCCGGATCCGGCAAAACGCATGTCGGCTTTGCCCGCGTGCCGCTCGATAAGGCGCTGGATTACGCGGCGGAGGATGCGGACATCACCTTCCGCCTGCATCAGGTACTGAAGCCGCGTCTGCTCACCGAGCGCATGGTGACGCTGTACGAGACGATCGAACGGCCGTTAATCCCGGTTCTGGCGGCGATGGAGCGCGAGGGGGTGAAGGTCGATCGCGACCAGTTGCGCCGCCTGTCGGCCGATTTCGCGCAGCGTATGGCGGCGCTGGAGGACGAGATCCATCGTCTGGCGGGACGCAGCTTCAATGTCGGGTCGCCGAAACAATTGGGCGTCGTGTTGTTCGAGGAACAGGGACTGGCCGGTGGCAAGCGGGGCAAGAGCGGCGATTATTCGACGCATTCCGACGTGCTGGAGCCGCTGGCGGCAGCGGGCAATGAACTGGCCGCCCGTGTGCTCGACTGGCGGCAGATTTCCAAGCTGAAATCGACCTATGCCGATGCGCTGGTCGAACAGATCAATGCCGATACGGGGCGGGTTCATACCTCCTTCATGATGGCCGGTGCCTCGACCGGGCGGCTCGCGTCGACCGATCCCAATCTGCAGAACATTCCGATCCGGACGGAGGAGGGGCGGAAGATCCGCGCCGCCTTCATCGCCGAGCCGGGGGCGAAGCTGCTATCGATCGATTACAGCCAGATCGAACTGCGCATCCTCGCGGAAATCGCCGATATCGCGGCGTTGAAGGAGGCGTTTCGCGACGGCGTCGACATTCACGCTTTGACGGCAAGCCAGGTCTTCAACGTCCCCCTCGATCAGATGGACAAGGAGACGCGGCGTAAGGCGAAGGCGATCAATTTCGGCATCATCTACGGCATCAGCGGCTTTGGCCTCGGCCAGCAGCTCGGTGTCGGGGCGGGTGTGGCGGCCGAATTCATCAAGGCCTATTTCGCGCGCTATCCCGGCATCCGCGCCTATATGGACGGGGCAAAGGAGTTTGCGCGCGAACATGGCTATGCCCGCACCTTGTTCGGCCGGAAATGTCATGTGCCGGGCATCGCCGACAAGAACCCGGCGCGCCGGGCCTTTGCCGAGCGTCAGGCGATCAACGCGCCGATCCAGGGATCAGCCGCCGATATCATCAAGCGGGCCATGCTGCGCATTCCAGCAGCCCTCGTCGATGCAGGGCTCGCCGCCCGGATGCTGCTGCAGGTCCATGACGAGTTGCTGTTCGAGGTGCCGGAAGCGGAGTGCGAAAAAACCGCGTCGGTGGTCCGGGTGGTGATGGAGGGGGCGGCCGGATTGTCGCTGCCCTTGGTCGCCGATGCCGGCTGGGGCGACAATTGGGATCAGGCGCACTAGACTCATATGCTCTCACGCATTGACGGCGCACCCCATTCCCCCCAATTTAGCGCGCATTATTGATCAGGAAGGCGAACATGGCAGACGAGGAACCGATCGACACGCCGGCACCTAAGAAGCGCGTCAGAGCGCCCCGGGCGAAGAAGGAAGCCACAACCACTGAGAGCGTCGCCGCCGACGCCGTCCCCGTTGACGCCGCTGCCGCGCCTAAGAAGAAGGCGGCTCCGCGTAAGCCCGCAGCAGCCAAGCCTCCTGCGGCACCGAAGGCTGCCAAGGCGCCCAAGGCTGCGAAGCCGGCCAAAGCGGCAGCACCTGAGGTGGTCGAAGTCGATCCGGCGCTGGAGAACCGCCTCTATCTGGAACTCCCCACCGGGCGAGTGGTGATCGAGTTGCGTCCTGATTTGGCGCCGACCCATGTGGCGCGGATCAAGGAACTGGCGCGCCAGAAATTCTATGACGGTGTGGCCTTCCATCGCGTCATCGACGGCTTTATGGCGCAAACAGGCGACCCCAAGGGCGATGGCACAGGCGGCAGCGGCATCAAGCTGAAGGCCGAGTTCAGCGGTGAGCCGCATGTCCGCGGCGTCGTCTCGATGGCGCGCACGCCCGATCCCAATAGTGCCGACAGCCAGTTCTTCATCTGCTTTGCGACGGCATCCTATCTCGACCGGCAATACACGGTCTGGGGCAAGGTAACCGAGGGCATGGAGCTGATCGACCGACTGAAGCGCGGAGCGCCCGGCAGCGGGCGGGTGAGCGATCCCGATCGTATCACTTCTATCCGTGTAGCAGCCGATGTGGCAGGAGCGGCTTGATGAGACTGACCCGTTTTGCGGCGCTGTTCGCCGCCATTGTCATGTTGTTTGGCGGTTCGGCCCATGCCGCGACCGATCCGCAGAACACGCTGCTCCTGCAGCTCAAAGACGGCATGGTTGTGATCGAGCTCAGGCCCGATATCGCGCCACGCACGGTCCAGCACATCAAGGAGTTGGTGCGCCGGAAATTCTATGACGGCCTGACCTTCCATCGCGTCATTGACGGCTTCATGGCGCAAACCGGTGACCCCAAGGGTAATGGCGAGGGCGGGTCCGGCATCACCGTGCCGCCAGAGTTCTCATCCGAGCATTTCGTCCGGGGTACGGTCGGTCTGGCGCGGGCCGAAAGCCCAAATAGTGGCGATAGCCAGTTTTTTATCTGTTTTGCGCCACATTCGACGCTGGATAATAACTACGCGATCTTCGGCAACGTCGTTTCCGGTATGGAATTCGTCGATATGATCAAGAAGGGGGAGAAGAGCATGAACGGCAAGGTGTTCTCGCCCGACAAGATCATTACCCTGCGCGTTGCTGCGGACGTGAAGTAGGCAACTAACTCCAGGTCCACTCATGATCAGCGCCAATCCGTCAGCCGTCGCAGCCCCCGTCATCGCGCTTGTCGACGACGACCGCAATATCCTCACCTCCGTTACCATCGCGCTGGAGGAGGAGGGGTTTGAGGTTCGCGCGTTTTCCGACGGCGAGGCGGCGCTTCTGGCGCTGCAGGCAAAGCCGGTTGATCTTGCCATACTCGACATCAAAATGCCGCGGCTCGACGGGCTGCAATTACTCGAAAGGCTCAGGCGCACCTCTCAATTGCCGGTGATCTTCCTGACCTCGAAGGATGAGGAGGAGACGGAGCTGAAGGGGCTGGAACTTGGCGCCGACGATTACATCAGAAAGCCGTTCAGCCAAGCCCTGCTGATCGCCCGTATCCGCGCGTTGCTCAGGCGGCGCGAAGTCGGCACGCTGCCCGGCGACAGCGCCATGATGGTGCGCGGCAAGCTGACGCTCGATCAGAACCGGCATCTTTGCGCCTGGCGGGGACAGGCGATTGACCTGACGGTTACCGAGTTCCTGATCCTGAAGGCGCTGGCAACGAGGCCTGGCCATGTCAAAAGCCGGGACCAGCTGCTCGACGCCGCCTATGGTGAGGGCGGGTTCGTTGATGACCGGACAATCGACAGTCATATCAAACGCTTGCGCAAGAAATTTAAAGCCATAGATGGCGAGTTCAGCGATATCGAAACCCTTTACGGCGTCGGTTATCGCTTTTCCGGCGGGTAAGATCACGGGTCCGTCATTGGCGCCCCGGGCGATCATGGGGCGGCGGTAATGTCGTCGCCTGCTGATCCGACCGGCGTTCCCGCCGTGCCGCGGGTAACCTCCAGAGGCCTCATTTCCCCGCTGACGCTGCGCATCCTCGCGGTCAACGTCATGGCGCTTGTGCTCCTAGCGGTAGGCCTGCTGTTCCTCGACCGCTACCAGCTTACCCTGGTCAATTCCGAACTCGGTAATTTGCGTGTGGACGCGGAAGTGATCGCGGGCGCAGTCGGTCTCGGCGCTGTCGAAAACGATGACGCGGATATGCCGGTGTTGTCGCTCGAAGCGTCACGCACCATTCTGCAACGTTTGATCCGTCCGGTTCGCGTGCGCGCGCAAATGTTCGGCACCGATGGCCAACTTATGCTCGACAGTTCACTGACCATCCAGCCGGACGGGCAGGTAAGCGTGCTGTCGCTGCCTGACAGCGACAATACCGGGCCGCTTTCCTTGCTGACCACGATCTATGACTGGATCTTCAACTCGCTGCCCCGGCGCGACGCCTATCCGCTCTATCACTCAGCTTTACTCATGAATGCAGGCAATCTGGCTGAGGGCGCCCGCGCTCTTATGGGCGATAGTGCGTCGGCGGTTTATCGTACGCCGGATGGGCGACTCGTTTTCAACGTCGCCGTGCCGATCCAGAATTATCGCCAGGTTCTGGGCGTCTTAATGTTGTCGCACAACTCGTCGGAAAGCGACGAGGCGCTGCGCCGGGTGCGCCTCAACATCCTGTTGATCTTTATGGGGTGTCTCGGGGTGACCGTCCTTCTGTCGCTCTATCTCGCCGGCACGATCGCCCGGCCGATCCGATTGCTGGCGGTGGCGGCCGAGAACACGAGGTTGGGCAAGGAACGTCAGACCATTCCGGACTTTACCCGGCGCGGCGACGAAATTGGCGATTTGTCAGCAGCGCTGCGGGCCATGACCGACGCCTTGTGGCAGCGGCTGGAGGCGATCGAGCGGTTTGCCGCCGATGTCGCGCATGAAATCAAGAACCCGCTGACCTCGCTGCGCAGCGCCGTTGAGACGGCGGCGCGCGTACAGGACCCCGCCCGCCAGAAGCAGTTGCTGAGCATCGTTCTGCATGACGTGAAGCGGCTCGACCGGCTGATCACGGACATCTCTGGCGCTTCGCGTCTGGATGCCGAGCTTGCGCGCGCTGAGCCGGAGCCTGTCGATATTGGCGGACTGCTGACCGCGCTGGTCGAGGTGCATCACGCGACACGCGAACCGGATGACGCGTCACCGGCGCTGACGCTGGAAATCGATCCGACGGCCGGCCTGTCTGTCATCGCGATTGAGGATAGGCTGATGCAGGTGTTTCAGAACCTGATCGCCAACGCCTTGTCCTTCAGCCCGCCAGGCGGCACGATCCGCATTGTTGTGGTGCGTGTGGCAGGTCAGGTTCGCGTCGCCATTGAAGATGACGGCCCGGGCATTCCGGACGGCAAGGAGGAGGCGATTTTTGAGCGGTTTTATACCGAGCGGCCGAGTGCTGAGACCTTTGGCACGCATTCGGGCCTCGGCTTGAGCATCTCACGCCAGATCGTGATTGCCCATCGCGGCCAACTTCGTGCTGAGAATCGGCTGGATCAGGATGGCCACGTCCTGGGAGCGCGCTTCACGGTCACCCTGCCTGCGGTAAACATGCCAAGCCGGCCGCGTCGGGTGCCGTCATGAGATCGATGCTGGTCCACGGCACAACGGTGCTGATCGACGATTACGGTGTCCTGATGCGGGGCCGCGAAGGGGCGGGGAAATCTGATTTGGCGCTACGCCTGATCGACCGTGGCGCCGTCCTCGTCGCCGATGACCAGACGAGAGTTTTCCCCGATGGCGACGGGGTCATGGCGAGCGTTCCGGCCGCCATCGCGGGCCTGATAGAATGTCGCGGCGTCGGTTTGGTCAGGCTCGAGCATCGAAGCCCGGTAAAGCTGGCCCTGGTGATCGATCTTGTACCGCCCGACCAAGTCGAGCGTTTGCCCATGCCGGCTTCGGTCGATTATTTCGGCTTGGCCGTACCGCTGCTGCGCCTTGATCCGTTCACGGCGTCGGCCACCGCTAAGGTTCGGCTTGCAGTTGACCTGCTCAAGCGCGATAAACGGCTTGCGACGTGACGCGATCGTCTCGCGAGGGAACGGGGCCCGAGACTGTGCTGGATCAAAGTGCCAGTGATGCCTGCGTCGTCCTGATCACCGGTTTATCGGGGGCAGGGCGGTCGCGTGCGCTGAAATGTTTTGAGGATCTCGGCTTCGAGGCCGTCGATAATCTGCCGTTGGCCTTGTTCCGCATGCTCGTTCAGGGGCGGTCGGACAGTGAACGCCGGGTTGCCATCGGCATCGATAGCCGGACGCGGGATTTCTCGGCCGAAGGGCTGTTGG
>CAIZEE010000360.1 GCA_903931835.1 uncultured Elstera sp. | reverse complement strand
CGAGCGGCAGCAGGCCCAGGGCGGTGACCAGCGAGGTCATCAGAATTGGCGCCAGACGGTCGCCTGCCCCCTCCAACGCCGTCGCCAAATTCCACTCTCGGCCCTCTTCGGCGACCATGTGCTCGTAATGCGAGATCATCATGATCGAGTTTCTAAGCGTGATGCCGAACAGGGTGACGAACCCGACCATCGAGCCCAGGGACAGGATGCCGCCGGTCACGGCTACCGCCAGCACGCCGCCGATCATGGCAAAGGGCAGATTGACCAGCACCAGCAGCAGATTGCGCCAATGTCCCATGATCATGGATAGCAGCAGCACGATGCCGATCGCGGTCGCACTCGAACTGATCGCCAGATCGCGGCGGGATCGCGACTGCGCCTCGGCCGCCCCGGTGAACTCCAGATAGGACCCGGGCGGCAGCTTGACCTTGGCCGCGACGGCCGATTTGGCGGAGGCGACAAAGCCCGCAAGATCGCCGGTGCTGGTATTGGCGGTGATCGTCTGCACGCGCTGGGCGTTTTGATGCAGCACTTGATAGCGCCCGGTGCCAAGCTCAATGTCGGCGACCTGGGATAGGGAGACGTGGCGGCCATCGGGGGTCTTCAGCGGCAGTGCGCCGATCTGGCCGATCCCGCCATCCTTCGTCAGCGTCACCATCACGTCGAAGACCTGGTTGCCGTCATAGATCTGGCCGACCGTATCGCCTTGATAGGCGGTGCGCACCGCTTCCAGCACGCGCACCGGGTCAAGGCCGTAAAGCTGCAGATCGGCGGCGCGCAAACTGATGCCGAGTTCCGGCGCACCGGGGGGCGATTGCACCTGCACCTCGCTCGCCCCCGGCACCGACCCCACCGCTGCGGCGGTATCCCGGCTGGCGCGGTCGAGCGCGTTCAGATCATTGCCGTAGATATTGATGACGACGGGTGCGGTGTAGCCGGTCAGCGTTTCCTCGACCCGCTCGGTTAGAAAAGTGCGCATGGCGACGGCGACGCCCGGGAACCCGTCCAGCGTGGCGCGGATTTCCTTCTCGATCCGGCCTTGCGCGGCCCCGTCCAAACCGGGGTCGAGATCGATCTCGAACTCGCTGGCCTGCGTGCCGGTCGTGTCGTCGGACACATCGGCGCGGCCCAGATGCTGTGAAATCAGGCGCACACCCTTGATCTTCATCACCGCATCGGAGACGAGCTTGCCGAGACGCAGCGATTCCGCGACCGAGGTCCCGGGCAAGGTCGAGGTGTGCAGCACGAAATGCCCTTCCTTCAAATCGGGCAGGAAGGTGCTGCCGAAGCTCGGCAACAACGCCGCACCGGCGATCGTGACCAGTATCGCCAGCGCCACGATTGCTCGGGGGAAGCGCGACACTCGGGCCATGCCGGCCTCATAGAGCCCGCGCGACCAGCGCACCACCGGCGGGTCGCGCTCCGCCATCTCGCGGCCGGCCAGCAGCGCCATGGAGAGGGCGGGCGTGACCGTCAAGGCGACGGCCAGCGAGGCGATGACCGCAAGGATATAGGCCATGCCGAGCGG
>CAIZEE010000359.1 GCA_903931835.1 uncultured Elstera sp. | reverse complement strand
ATAAGGGTAGCGGTTCGCTGACCGCGCATGTGCCGATTTCCGCGCTCTCAGAATTTGTCGAGCGCGGACAGGCATGCGGGATGCTGGTTGGCTTGGCAGGGTCGCTGCGGCGTGACGATATCGCTTTGCTGGCGCCACTCGGCGCGGATTATCTCGGTTTTCGCTCCGCCTTGACCAGTGCGACCCGTGCCGGGCCGCTCTCGCAAACTGCCGTTGCCGCGATCCGTCAGGCCCTCGACGCCAGTAGCCAGGCAACTGCGGCGGCGGGTGCCGCGTCGGCGACGAGGTCGGCGAGCCCGCTCGACGCCTGAACCAATTCGCCGATGCTGCGATAGGGGCGTCGTAGCCTCGCCGCGAGCTCGATGGCGAGGAAGCGACCGACACCGGCGCCGATAACCGGCGCGTCGCCGCCGAGTGGCTCTGCTGACAGGACTTGCCGTGCAGCCCGTTCAAGCTTGGCAAGCTGTGCGGATGCGATGGCCGCTGCGCACTCTTCCCACGCCTTTGCATCCGCCAGCGCCGCGTCGCGACCAATCATCCGGGCCAGCCGGACGCGGCTTTCATCGACAGATTTGCCGCGACCATCGGCGCTAGCGTGGAGATCGGCATGACCGGGTAGCACGCCACAGAGCCGGTGGACATCCGCCATCGTTGCGAAATGCTCTGCCATGACAGGGATGATCTGCCCGCCGAAGGGGACGCTCTCCACCACTGCCATTACTGGTGTGCGCACAACGCCGCTATAGACAAGTTCGCCGCTGACCATTCGGGATGTGTCATCACGCGCGGTGATCGCGGCATGACCATCGATCACCCGGATGATGTCCGTTGTGGTGCTACCGATATCGATGAGCAGAGCCGTTGGCAGCCGCGTGCCGACCAGGCTGGCGGTCGCATGGAAATTGGCCGATGCAACGCTCTCTGGGTGCTCCAGGGCGCTATCGAGCGACAGGAACCCGTCTAGTCCCCAAAACTGTGTAGGTTCATTGCCAAAGCGCGCCGTGACCGCTTGGGCGATCTGCGCCACGCCATCGTCTCGGCTCGAAAACAGATCGGCGAGTTCGCCGGTCATCGTCACGGCATGAAATTCAGCGGGTGGTAGACCGGCCAAAGCCTCGTCCATGGCGTCGGCAAGCCGATCGAGGCCGAGCCAAAGCGGGCAGGCGATCTGACGCATGGCGACGATGGTGCCGCTATCGACGACGCCGAGCTTCAAATGGGCGCCCCCGATGTCCCAGCCGAAAATGCGGCTCATGATGGCACCGCGATATAGACGGGGCGGGGCTCAACGGGGTGGCGCAGGGTCGAGATCGGCTGGTCGATCAGCGCCAGCACCAGACCTGCCGGATTGATTCCAAGCGACCTGCGCAGCCCGGCATAGCTGGTGGTCAGGCGTGGGTTGATCTCGAGCACCAGCGGCCCGTCCTCGGTATCGATGACGTCTATGCCGATATAGCCCCATAACCCCGGCAGCGAAGCGGCCACCGCTTGGGCAATCGGCTCGAGCGCCCTGCGGCGGTGTTCGGCACCGCCAACCTCAAAGCCTTTGTACGCGAATTGCTCGCCCTCCAGCACGACGTCCTGGATGTTGCAGCTCAACAGCCAGGCGTCGCCGTCGCGTGCGAGCAGGCTCAGACTCAAGGCATCTCCGGGCAGGTAGGGTTGAACGACGCGGTTGTCATCCTCGGGCGGCAGGTCGTCGCTGCGATAGGTCTCCTCGGCTCCAGCGCCGTCATCAGGCTTTATCACCCAGCCATTGAGCGCCGATGCGGGTGCCCCACCTATTCGATAGGTTGGGACGGTGGCGACGCCATGATTGCTGAGGTGCTCCGCAGTGCGGTGCTTGCTCGAGGTGATCGCCAGCGTCTCGGCATCGCTCATCAGTACGCGACTACAATGCTGGCGGGCATGGGATGCGGCCTCCCGCAAGGCACCGCCCGTCTCGGGTGCGATCGGCCAAACGATATCGGCCTGGATGATCAGTTCCTGCCAGATGGCGGCGATATCGCTATCCGGTTCGATTGTGATGATGTCAGCCTGTGGCGGCGCGAAGGGAGGGATGGCCGCCAAACTGACGGAGACGCCGGGTAGGGTCGCGAGGTCGCTGACCAATTGACTGACCATCATCTCCGCCTCCGCCCTCAGGCTGGGTGAAACGACGCTTCCCATCAGCCCGCCGCCCGTCACATATTCCCACACCGCAATCCGCAACAACCGAACTCCCTTACATGACCCGATCGTTTGATCTCATTCCGGTACTCGACCTGAAAGCTGGCCAAGTCGTCCACGCGCGGGCCGGTCGACGCGACCAATATCGTCCCATTCAGACCAGCCTGACACCGTCCAGTGCGCCGCACGATATTCTCGAAGCGCTGTTGGCGCTAGGTGAGTTCGCCCGTGTCTATGTCGCTGATCTCGACGCCATCACCGGTGTCGGCAATCACGACGCGTTGCTGGCTGAGTTGGCGCGGCGTTTCGCCATCGAGTTCTGGGTCGATCGCGGTATCGGCACGCTCGATGAAGCAAGCGCTCGCGGCGCCGGGTTGACCGCGATCATCGGCAGCGAGAGTCTCGAATGCCTGGACGATCTCCGCGCCATACACTCAGCCCTTGGGCCGGACGGATATGTGCTGTCGCTCGACTATCGTGGCGACGCGCTGGTTGGACCGGCGGGCATCGACGTCTCGCCGGATCTCTGGCCGAACCGGGTGATCGCCATGACGCTCGCACGGGTCGGCAGCGGTGTGGGCCCGGATTACGATCGCCTGTTACGGATCCAGAGCCTGATTGGCGCGCGGCGCCTTTATGCGGCCGGCGGCGTGCGTGGATTGGCGGATCTGACAGGCTTGGCGCAGGATGGGGTGGCGGGCGCGCTGGTTGCAACCGCCCTGCATGATGGCAGTCTCAGTGCGGCCGAGATCGCGACTCTGGCCTGATCTTAAAAACGCAGTTTGACCAGATACCAGAGCGCCTTCACGCCGTCCTTCCAATTGATCTTTTTGCCTTCGTCATAGGTCCTGCCATAATAATGAATGGCAGTCTCATAGATCCTCCAGCGGCGGTTGCGCGCGATCTGTGAGGATATCTCAATCTCGAAGCCGAAATCGTCAAGTGTCAGGCGCAGAGAGTTCAAGACCTCACGCGTAAACATTTTGTAGCAAACTTCGACATCGGTCAGTAATTGGTCGTAAAGAATTTTGAATATTAGAGATATTAATTTATTGGCCAGATAGTGATGGTAGTACAGAGAACGGTGGGGCAGGCCGTAGAAGCGCGATCCGTAAACGACGTCGGCCACTTTCTTGTCGACGATCAGCGGATACATGCGAGACCAGTCCTGCGGCTCGTATTCCAGATCGGCGTCCTGAATGACCAGCACAGCGCCCGTGGTCGCTGCAAGGCCAGTCCGAATCGCGCCGCCTTTGCCCCGGTTCTTTGGATGCTTGATGTATTTAAAGGAGAGCGGGGGCGTCCCATCCTCATGCGTCACAAAATTTAAGGCGCCGGCCGCATCGCGCGTCACCGATGCGCAGGTGAGCTCGCCTGTCTGAAACCAGCTATCGAGCAGAGCCCTGGTGCCGTCGGTCGAGCCGTCATCGACGATGACGATCTCCTTAGATACGCCCGGCAGGGCCGCAACGACGCCCAGCAGCATGGTATCGATCGTCTTCAACTCGTTATAGACGGGAATGACAATCGATAATGCGGTCACGAGAACCTCTGCTAGGGCGCCAAAAACCAGCGCTCAAAATAAAAACGGCGACCAAGCGGAGCTTATCACCCCGCCCGGTCGCCGCTTAGTCGCAATGCAGCGTCTTAGTTGTGAGCTGCGAAGGGATGCGAGGTCGAGCCGGTCTTTGCCTGCACGTCGGCTGCGGTCGGCAGACCTGCAACGGCGCGCTGGATCGACAGCAGCGTGGCTTCGTAGTTGAAGTCCTGGATCTTCTTATCGTCATCGGCATCCCAATGGATGAACACGCCGACGGAGATGAAGACGTCATCGGCTTCGGCCAATGGAATGGTGCCTTCCTTGACGGCCTGGTAGACGGCCATGGCGACGCCGCGCTGTGCCGGGCCAAACATCTGGACGGCCTGCTTGGCGGTCTTGATGGTGACCTTGTTGAACATCACAGTGCTCGGCTTCACGGCCAGGTTCGGGCCGATAACGGCGAGCAGGCCGTTGACGCCTTCGCGCTGGCTGATCAGGGCGGTCGCGAATGCGGTCTCAGCCGGCGAACCGCGCGGGCCGATGATCAGGTCGATATGGGCAACTTCGTTGCCATCGCCAACCAGCGCTTCGCCGACCAGCAGCTTTGTAATTTTAGCCATCTTTCGCTCTCCCGTACTCGGTTTTTGGGTTTCAACGATTTGAGTACATCACCCGGTGCCCAATATCACACGGGGGATGCGCGAAGCAAGGAAACTCGCAACTGTCATGTCGGCTGAGGTTCCCGGATTAATATTCATGTTTTTCAGAGTGTTATCGACATCGAGCAGTTCGTCCTTCAGGCTGGCCGGGTCGTCGGCCTGGATGAGCTTGAGGCTCAACGAGGCGGCGGCCCGCTGCACCCGGCCGGCGATCAGACGGCCAAGCTTGCGCTGAATATGCGTGTCGGGTTCGGCGCCGAGAAAGTCCAAAAAACATGAGGCAATCGCCCAATCCTCGCTCCAGCCGCGCGCCTCCATCGCCGCCAGATGGACCACGCCGCGATCGAATACCAGCGCATAGTTAGTGACGTATTGCCGCGCGATCAGATCACGATCGGCGGCCAGCGCCATGGCGTCGATCAGCCGCAAGCTTGGTTCCGCCCTGACATCCTGATCGGCGACCTCGCCCAGCCCCGCCGGGTTGGCGAGTGCGATGGCGCGGTAGGTCGCCTTGGTATCCTCAACGGTCAGGCCCGTCAGTACGCCGGCCAAGGCGCGGCGCAAATCGCCGCCGGCTTCCGCCGCCGCTAACAACGGGGCTGACAGCAACAGGATGCCGAGATTGGTATTCTTGCCCACCTCGTCCCAGGTCGCCCGCATGGCCGCCTCGATACGCTCACCGACCGGTGCGCCAAGCCTCGCGATGTGCGGGGCGGCGACGCGGGCGCTGCGTTCGAAATCGTCCATTGTCATGCGATGATTGGCGTTATGGATATGCACGTTGCCGGGTTTGAGGGCTGCGAGCTCGGCCTGACAGGCGGCGATGAACAGCGCCTCGAGCGATGCCTGATCAGGCGGCATTACGGCTCAACGCGAAATCGATCAGGCGTTCGGCGATATTGAAATCAGTGACGCTTTGCAGGCCCTTCCAGGCCGGCATCGAGTTGACTTCCAGCACACTGAGCACGCCTTTGGCGTCGGCGATCAGATCGACACCGGCATAATCGGCCCCCACCGCCGTCGCGGCCGCGACGGCAAGTTCGGCCAATTCACCGTCCGGCGCGACACTCTCGCACTGTCCGCCTTTGGCGACATTGGTGACCCAATGATCGCTATGCCGGCGCATCGCCGCGACGGCTTTGTCGCCGACCACCAGCACCCGGTAATCCTCGTGGTGGCCCTGGCGTTGTTCGACCATGGCCTGGAGATAATAGACGCCGGCATAGCCCGGCAGATCGGGTATCTCGTCGCCGCAGGCGAGGCGCCTCAGATACCGGCCTTGCGCACCGAATAGCGGTTTTGCGATCGTATCGCCTCTGGCGCCTGCGACGTGTTCGGTCGCCCTCGACATCTGTCCGGTAACAAAGGTCGGCGGCGTCGGCAGCCCTGCGTGATGCAGCAGGAAACTGGTCATCGCCTTGTCGACACAGCGTTCGATCGCACGTGCGTCATTGATGACCGGCACGCCGAGCAGCTTGAGGGCATGCAGGACGCCAAGCCGCAAGGTCACCTGCTCGAAACTGCCGGCGGCGACGACGCGCACGAATACTGCCAGCGGCAGCACGTCCTCAAAGCCCGGAAGGGAGACGCCGCTGCCGCCCTGGCCGAGTTGGAACGCCGCGTCCTGTAGCGACAGCACCGACACTTGTGCGCCCTGCTTGCGGCAGGCGCGCTTCAGCTGTCTGGTGTGCCAATCCGCCGCCTCAGTAAAAATGACCAGTTGGCTCATCGCCGGCGATGTCAGTCGAGATTGAGGGCGAATGACTTTGCCAGGTTTTCAGGCACCAGATGGCCGCGACGGAAGCTCCGGCCGCTTTCGACCGCCGTCACCTGAACCATGCCGGGGCTGAAGAGATTGCTGTCGATCTGATAGAAATCGCCGCCGTACTGCATGAAGATTTCGGCAAACGGACGACCGTGATCCTTGCTCGCCGTACTAGGCAGCGCATCGGCAAACGCCATGGCCGGCTTATCCGCGCCAGTCACGAAAAGCTGCACCGAGCCGCCATAGAGGATCGCATCGTTGGTGCGGCCCATCGCCGTGATGAAGTCTGCGCTCGGCGGCGGGAGCGGGGCCGAACCGATGCCGTCGATGACCGCCGAAAGCGGAAAATGCAGCGCATGCGCCTTGTGCATCGCCACCTCGAGCGAGCGGGCGACGACCTGCACGGATCCGGCGAGGCTGGTGGTCGGCGTCAAGATGACGGTCAGCGCCGACGGGGCGATGTGGCAATTTTCAGCAATGCGCGCAAGCAGCGTGTCGGGCGGAACAACGCCGGTTTCGACGACCAGCGTCGCCGTGTTAGCGTGGTCGTGATAAGCCAGATCCTTGAACAACTGCTCGCCGGCCCAAAGGGCGCGGCCCGGACCAGAGCCGAGCGCAAAGAAATCATCCTCGGCCAGGCTCCAACCGGCATATTGACTGCCCAGACAGGCGATCACCGGATCGGTCGTGCGCACCGTCACCGCGTAAAGCGATGCGAGATCGGCGGAGGCGCGCTCGATGGTCACGGTGCCGAGGCCGCCTAGACAAATCTCGGCGATCAACCGGCCGGCCTCGATCCCGCCCTTGGCAGCGATGCCGGCATCAACAATGGTCGCACCGCAGGCGCTTTTCGAGACGCCGAGCCGAAGCCGGGTGGCATCCGCGATAAGCTGCTCGACCAACGGCTTGGTCAGGCCGTTGACGCTGATGGCAGGTAGGGTCATTTGGCTCTTCCTTCTTTTTGGGAGCCCCGGTGTTAAACCGCGACGGAAGGATCCGTATGGCTGGTATCGTTCGATAGCACTAAGGGAACCGCGTCCCCGTCTGTCAGCCGCTTGTACAGCGAGCGGGTGCGTTTTTCCAATAGCTCACGCGAGTGAGACACGAGATCGGCCTCGGCGAAAACCGTGCAAATTGGCGCAGCCTTTGCGATGGCCTGCCCCGCGACCGTTCGATCGGCGGTCCAATCGGGCCAGGCAAAGCCGCTCGGCACGATCAGCGGCTGATCGGCATAAAGCACGCAGGCGGCGCGCTTGGTGCGGCTAGGTCGCACCGGGTACGGCGGCAACTGGCCGGAAATCGCGTTGATATGAATCTGCCAGAGGTTCAAGTCGTCTAATAGGTCGATCGCGGCTCCTGGCCGGGGGTTGATCTCAATGACCGTGATATCGCCGTCAGGGGTGATCAGGCAATCAAGGCCGTTAAGCCCGACTAATCCCGCTTCGGCGGTCAAGCGGCCGCACAGGCTTGCCAGCGCTGCTGCGATTGCGTCATCAAGGTCGATCGGACCAGCACAGCCGCCATAGCGAAACGGCGATGTCCTGGATGGAGAGGTCCATTGTTCGCTGAAGCCGAGCACGACAGCTTTGGCGCCATCGGCCGCGAACAGTACCGACATGCCGGTCCCGGCAACGGCGCGTTGGTAGTAATGCCCCGCTCGCCCGGAACCCTCATCAGCCCAAGTGACATGGCCGCCGCCCGACCCGCCGACGCGCTTGGAAAGCCACCCGGACGTGTCCGGCCGATTGAATGAGATTTCCGGGTGGTTCGCCCCGATCCGCGTCAGCAGGTCGGACAGGGCGGCAGGGTCTTTGGTTAGCTTCAGTACGGACAACGGATTGCCAAACACCCGACCTGCGCGCTCCAGTCGCGCCAAAAGGGCCGGCCTGCCCTCAATGCCGGCGCCATAGACGATTTTGTCGAATCGTCCGGCAAGCTCACTGAGCGCTCCGTCAAGGGCTACACGGGCAAAGCCGCTGCCAGCTTTGCCAGGCGGCACGACGTGGCAGGTCACAGCGAGCGCCCGCGTGTCCTCGTCAGCGAACCAGTCGATCACATGAACCGGCTCGCCCGCCCTTGCCGCAGCTTGGACAAGGGCGCGCGCCGAATAGGCGACGATCAGGCTGGCCATGGCGGCGGCCGGCGCCCCCGCTTTAAGGGGCGATCAATTCCAGCGCATGCTTATAAGCATGTGTGAAGTCGAGATGGAGCGGGACCGAGCTCGCCTTCAACTGGCGCAGCAAACCGTGCTGGCACTTAAACTTGATGTCGCCGATCGCCAGCGCACCGATGCCAAGCGCCTTGGTTCCGGGGATCGGCTTGCCATCATCGAACAGATCGACACTCTCGAGGCCGAGCGGCGGGACGGCGTTGATGTCTGCCGCGATCAGCAGCTTCGGCGCGCCCTGGAGTTGCTTCAGGGTGAGCACCTGCACGCCGGCGCGGGCTGCGGCCATCACGATCTCGGCATCGGCCAACACGGCTTCCTTCGCCTCATCGCTTTTGCCATCGGCGACATCAAGCGTAATGCCAAAACGCTCGCCGAATTCCTTGGCCTTGCCCTCAACCGACTGGACGCCGTCATGGCCGACCAGCGTGACATTCGCGCCTTCCTGGGCAGCTATGACGCCGACCAGGCCGCCGACGATGCCCTTCGCGCCGAAGACCGCAACGCGCTTGCCCTTCAGGCTGTCACCGTTGGCGCGCAGGTTCTTGGTCACCAGGGCTACCATCGCGGCGGCGGTGGTGAACGCGCCGGACGGGTCGGCGAAGACTGAGATGACAAACGGTTCCAGCATCGCGGCAACCGCAGTCTTCACCATGTCCAGCGCGACAGCGGCGTCGCGTCCGCCGATGAACAGGCAGGTCTTGGTCGCGTCAGCCGGAGCCCGGCTGAACATGGCGTCCTGCGTCAGGGCGGTGATGTCGGTCGGCGCGATCCCGCTATAGATCGCGACCTGGAACCCGGCATCCATCGCCATGTTGACGTCAAACGGGCTGGCATTGGGCAGCGGCGTCAGGAAATGCAGGATGTTGGGATTGCTCACGTCGACTAACTCCCTTGTTCTAAACTGAATTTCAGGCGCCAACGACTATGTCGGCGCCGTGGTTCCGGCCGGTGACGATCTGGAAATCGATCTGATCGTCGCCGCCAAATTGCCGTCTCAGCGCAGTTTCGACCTCACTTGCCCGGACGGCCCCGTCGATCAGGGCAAATCCCGTCGGGCCCCATGAGGTTTGGCCGATCCCGGTAATGCCCTGGCCGCGCAGCCAGGCGAGGATGCCCGCAACCGCTTGGCTTGCATAGCGCCCACCTTGGGCTGCGGCGAAATAGTCACCGATGCGTTCCTGGATTTCGGCAATTGCATGCGTTACGGCGGCGAACTCCTGGGTGGCGAGGCCGGGCAGCAATTGCATGACTAGAAGGCGGCAAAGTCGCCCGGCAATCTCCTCGTCAAGCGGCGGCAATTGCCGGAAGGCATTGGTCTCGTTCTCGCCATGCAGCCCGCTCAAGGCGCGGTCAAATATCAGCAGGACACGCCATGCCACCGGGAATTCCAGCCGCGCGATAATCGGCGCGACGCCGTCACCCCCACGCCCGCCATCGACCAGAAATCCGCCTTGCTCAAACGCGCCGATGCCGATGCCGGAACGCTGACCACGACCAACCGCTTTGGCCAGGCTTGCCGCGCCTAGTTGCATGCCGTGGAGCCGCGCGAGGCCGGCTGCGATCGCGATACCAAGCTGGGTGCCGGAACCAAGGCCAACATGTTCCGGGATGGCCTGCAGGATTTCTATTCGAGCCGTCGCCGGCAGGTCGAGCGCCCTCGCCGCCTCGGTCAGATACGGCAGGGCGCGCGCAGCATTGGGTCCGTCAGCTGCCGGCGT
>CAIZEE010000358.1 GCA_903931835.1 uncultured Elstera sp. | reverse complement strand
GGTCAGCTCGCCGCGCGCGATCAAATCGCGGCCGATCGCGGTATAGGGGTGGCCGTTAAACGCGTCATAGCCGACGCGCACGACGCTGCCATCGGGCAGGGTGACACGGCCCGATCCCTGAATTTCCAGGAAGAACGCGTCAACTGGGTCGTCGACCCAGAGCAGCTCCAGATTGCGGCCGCGCAGCACCCCGCCCGTCAGGTTGGCGCCGGCGATCTCGGCACGTGCGGCATAGGGTTTCAGCTTGCCCGACACGACCTTGCCGGCGATCCGCTGACCCTTTCCAATCGGCGCGGAAGTCGCCGAGATCAACCGTGACCAGATCGTCCGGCCGGCGATAGATCGGATAGGCATAAATTGCGTCCGGTGTCTTTTGGCCGCGCAGCGCCATTTCGTAATAGCCGGTGAAGAGCCCTTCGGCGTTCTTTGCGTTTTCGGCGCGGACCGGCTCAAAGCTCGTCTCAAAGAAATGGCGCGCGGCGGTCACATCGCCGTCGCGAATAGTGTTGGCGCCAAGGCAGGCCGCCCGCCAGTCGCCGACCGTGCCGCCGATATGGGCCGGCCCGACCGGCTTGTCGTCCTCCGCCTTGGTCAGGGTGGCGCAGCTTCGCTTTAAGGCGGGGATGGCTTGCGAGACGTCGTCCGATTGCCAGCCCGGCAAATCGCCGAACTCGACCGGCGTCAAATGCAGCGTGTCAGCTTGTTTAGGGGTCGGCGTCGGGCCGCAGCCAGAGACCGCCAAGACCAGCGCCAGGGCCAGCAGGGCCCGAGGGCGCCCGCCGGCGCCTAGCGCGATCATGCTCAGGCAGTTCGGGTCGCGACGAGTTGCCAATTGGGGTCGCGTGATGTGGTATCGCGGGCAAAGCTCCACAAATCGATCGACTCGACGCTTTCATTGGGATCGCCGTCGACGATCGCCCCTGCCTTGTCGCGCGTCACCCGGCTTTGATGGCTGACATAGCGCACGGTCACGACGGCCGTCTTTCCATCGAGGCGTGCTTCCGACAGATCGACGTCTTCGATCGATTTGATGGCGATGGTCAGGGTTTCGCCCGCCTGTTCGCGTGCCGTAATCGCCGCCCCGAAATTCGCCAGCACCGGCGGCGCCAACAGGGATTTCAGCGTCTCGATGTCGTTGGCGGCAAAGGCGGCGATGATCATCTCGAACGCCGCCTTGGCGCCGGTCAGGAACTGGTGTTCGTCAAAACTCGGATCGGCCTGATGGATGCGGCCGAGGGCGACCGCGAGCGACATCGGCTCGTCCAGCGCGGGCGCTGTGCCGGGCGAAGGGACTAGCGCCAGGCGTCCACGGCCCAAGGGCTGCGGCGCGCCCGGGGGCTGGTCGGCCGGCCGGATGAAGGGATTGGGGCGCTGGCGTTCCTCGCCCGTTCGCTTGCCCAGCACGCTGCGCAGGCGGAAGATCACGATGCCGGCGATGATCGCGAAGATGAAGGTTGTCAGGATCGACAGATCGTCACTCAATCACACCTCCATTGCAGCCCGGCATGGTTTCCCCATATTCGGGGGAGAGTGCCCATACGGCACGACGACTATTCTCTGATTAGGTTCGTAGATAAGACCCGGGAGGGTAAAGAACAAGCGTGCCTGCTGCAATCCGCCTGACCCTAACCCTGGTGCCGCTGGCCGAACTGATCGTCTTCACGCTGGTCGCGGGCGCGATCGGGCTCGGTAACGCCATTGTGATCCAGCTCTGCGCCAGCGCGCTCGGCCTGATCGCCATGCGCGTGCTGGCCGCCGCCCCGTTGCGCGATTTGCTGATGGCGACGCAGATGTACCAGCCGCCGGCCGGCGCCATGCTGCGCAGCGCCTGTGTTTTGCTGGGCGGGTTGCTGCTGATCCTGCCAGGCTTCATCACCGATCTGGTAGGGCTGGTGCTGATCCTGCCGGGCCCGCGCTTCTGGCTTGGCCGGCTGATCTGGCGGGTGCTCCGCTCGCCCAAACCGGAAGGTCACACGCTGGAGGGCGAGTGGCGGGAGGTCGGGCACAATCTTCAGGTTCTGGAGGCCCCACCCGCCCCTAAACCGGGTGTCGAATGAGCGCCGCCCAAGGCTGATACGTGCGAAGGTTGTGCGGACCACCCGTTCCATGCTAACCGCTGCCTCCATCAAACCTCAAGGACAGCGATATGAGCGAAAACGGACATGACGAGGATAGCGTTCCTGAAGCTGCGGCCCCTGCCGCCGGCCTCGGACAACCCGTCCCTCAATTCTCGGTGAATGTGCAGTTCGTCAAGGATCTCTCGTTTGAGAACCCGAACGCGCCGCAAAGCCTGGTGGCCGGCAAGGAGCCGCCGAATGTCCAGGTGCAGGTAAATGTCGCCGCCCGCAATCTGATGCAGGATGTGTTCGAGGTTATCCTCAGCATCACCGGCAAGGCGAGCCACGGTGCCGATACCGCCTTCATCGTCGAGGTTGCCTATGGCGGCGTGTTCACTCTCACCAATGTGCCGGAAGACGCCATGCGTCCGCTGCTGCTCATCGAATGCCCGCGCTTCCTGTTCCCCTTCGCCCGCGCCGTCATTGCCGATGCCACGCGGGAAGGCGGCTTCCCGCCGCTGATGATCCAGCCGATCGATTTCGTCGAGCTGTATCGCCGCCAGGGCGGTGCCGAGGCTCTGGCTTCAGCACCGGCAGCGAGCGCCTGACCAGCGTCGCGCATCGGTCCACCCAGCGCGCGGCAATTGGGCACACGGCCTATGCCGTCGTGCTGGGCGGCGTCTGCCATCTGGCCTTCGCAGCGGGTGTGGGCGCCATGCTGTGGGAGATGTTTTTTGGCATGAGCGACGCTCTGGGGCGCCTACCCGCACCCTGGAGCTACCTCGCCAACGCCCTGCTGATCCTGCAATTCGCAGTCTCGCACTCGTTCTTTCTGACCCGGCGCGGCCTCTCGCTGATGCGCCATCTGGCGCCGCCGGCGATCGCCGAGCGGATGCTGAGCACGACCTATGTCATCATCGCCTCGCTACAAACCCTGGCGCTGTTCGTGCTGTGGTCGCCCAGCGGCATTGTCTGGTGGCGGGCGGAGGGTCCCGTTCTCTACCTGATGGTCGCACTCTATCTGGGCTCAGGCCTGGTGCTGCTAAAGGCGATCATCGATGCCGGATTGGCCTTGCAGACCGGGTTTCTCGGCTGGTGGGCGGTGGCGCGGGACAGGGACCCCGTCTATCCGCCGATGCCGGTCACCGGGCTGTTCCGTTGGGTGCGCCAGCCGATTTATCTGGGGTTTGCGCTGACCACCTGGACGGTCGGCGTGTGGACGCCCGATCAATTGGTGCTGGCGGTGTTGCTGACCGGGTACTGCATAACCGGGCCGCTTTTGAAGGAAAGGCGGTTTCGCGCGCGGTTTGGGGCTGATTTCGATCAATACCGCGCCGAAACCCCGTATTTCCTGCCCAGGATCACTGGCCTGATCAGCCCTCGCCGCCGCGGCTCGTGATCAGGCGAGCGCTGCGTTTACCGGTGAAATAGATCCATAGCCATTGGATCGACACCAGAATGCGGTTTCTGAACCCGATCAGGAAAAACACATGGGCGACGCACCACAGGAACCAGCCGGGGAAGCCTGTCACGCGCAGCCAGCCGAAATCGGCGACGGCATGGTTGCGCCCGATCGTCGCCAGATTGCCCTGATTATTGTAGTGGAACGGGCCGGGCAGCTTTTTGCCCGCGATCCTCGCGATCAGATAGCGCGCGGCATAGGCGCCCTCTTGCTTGGCGACCGGGGCCACGCCGGGCAAGCCATAGCCGTCCGGCGTTGGAAACTGCGCGGTGTCGCCGATCACCAGAATATCGTCATCTCCCGGCAGGGTCAGGCGATCGGTCACGACCACCCGTCCCGATCGATCGGCTTCCGCCTCCAGCCATTGCGCGGCGGGTGAGGCGCCGACGCCGGCAGCCCAGATTACCGTGCTGGAGCGGATGCGCTCGCCACCCAGCAGCACGCCCTCGGCATCAATGCCATCGACCGGGTGGCCGAGCAGCACCTCGACGCCGAGCTTTTCCAGGCTGG
>CAIZEE010000357.1 GCA_903931835.1 uncultured Elstera sp. | reverse complement strand
CGGTGCCGAACGCTGCATCTGACGGTCAATGGGCTGGTTCACCGGCTGTCGGTTCCGGCCGACACGCCGCTTCTCTACATCCTGCGCAATGACCTTGAGCTGAACGGGCCGAAATTCGGCTGTGGGCTTGGTGAATGCGGCGCCTGCACCGTCCTGGTCGACGGTGTCGCCGCCCGCGCTTGCGTGATGCCGGCAGGTGGCCTGGAGGGCCACGAGATTACGACGCTGGAGGGGTTGGGCTCGCCCGACCGCCTGCATATCGTACAACAAGCCTTCATCGCGGAGCAGGCCGCGCAATGCGGCTACTGCCTCAACGGCATGATCATGACGACGGCGGCACTGCTCGCGCGCAATGCCGATCCCAGCGACGCCGAGATCAAGGCAGAGCTGCGTTTCAATCTCTGCCGCTGCGGCACGCATATGGAAATCCTGGCGGCGGTTCGCCGCGCTGCCTCCCTCATGCCGGCGGCGTTATGACCATCACGGCTGCGGAGTATCTGGCGCGTGACGGCACGCTGGCGGTGATCCGGCAGGGTGCTGCTGGGCACGAGATCTTTCTGCTGATGTCGGAGGATGGCTCGATCCTCGGCTTCAACGGTCATGTCGATCTCGGCACCGGCATCGCCACGGCCCTGGCCCAGATCGTGGCGGAGGAGCTCGACGTCGCACTCGCCAGCGTTGCCATGATGCTGGGCGACGGCAAGGCAGGGCCGGAACAGGGGCCGACCATTGCTAGTGAAACCATCCAGGTCGCTGCCAAGCCGCTACGCCGCGCGGCGGCTCAGGCGCGTCGCTTTCTGGTCGATCGCGCGGCAATCGAGTTCGGCGTCGATGCCGCAACCCTGACCGTCGAGGATGGTGTTGTTGGCGATGGCGGGAACCGGCGTATCACCTATGGCGAGCTGCTGGCAGGCAGACGGTATCACCTGACACTGGATGAGAGTGCGGCGGTTAAGCGGGTCGAGGATTACCGTGTCGTCGGTAAGGAAGCGGCCCGCGTCGATATTCCGGCCAAAGCGGTCGGCCAGTTCACCTATGTGCACGACATGCGTCTGCCCGGCATGCTGCATGGCCGCGTTGTCCGCCCACCCTATGCCGGGATCGATAGCGGCGGGTTTGTCGGCAATTCCCTGGTATCGGTCGATGAGGCGTCGATCAGCGGCATCCCGGGCATTGTCGCCGTCGTCGTCATCCGCGATTTCGTTGGCATCGTCGCCGAGCGTGAAGAATATGCGATCGCGGCGGCGGAACGGCTGAGAGTTGTCTGGAAGGCCTGGACCAAACTGCCCGATCTGAACGCGCCGGAGGCGGCATTGCGGGCGCAGCCCAGCACCAGGCGGGTCCTGCGCGATACCGGCGATATCGATGCGGCACTGGCGGGTTTGGACAAAAGGTTCGCGCGTTCCTATGTCTGGCCCTATCAGATGCATGGCTCGATCGGGCCATCCTGCGCCCTTGCCGATTATCGCGCGGACGGGCTTACGATCTGGTCGGGCACGCAGAATCCGCAAGTGCTGCGTCGTGATCTCGCGCGGTTGATCGCCATGGACGAGACATTCGTCGATGTCGTGCGGCTGGAGGCGGCGGGGTGCTATGGCCGCAATTGCGCTGATGACGTCGCAGGCGACGCCGCCCTGTTGTCACGCGCGGTCGGCCGCCCGGTCCGGGTTCAGCTAAGCCGGGAACAGGAGCATGCCTGGGAGCCCAAGGGGGCGGCCCAGGTCATCGATGTCGATGGCGGTCTCGACGCGCAAGGGCGCTTTGCCGCCTATGATTTTGCCACGTGTTTCCCGTCGAACGCGGCACCGCTGTTGGCGCTGTTGCTGACCGGCGAGGTGGCGCCCGAACCGGAAATCCTGCAGATGGGCGATCGCACGGCGATCCCGCCCTACGACGTCGCTGCAATGCGCATCGTCTGTAACGACATGGCTCCGATCGTCCGCGCCTCCTGGCTGCGGGGCGTGGCGGCGTTGCCCAATAGTTTCGCGCATGAATGCTATATCGACGAATTGGCGGCGGAAGCTGGCGTCGACCCGATCGAATTTCGCCTGCGCCATTTGCCGGACGAGCGCGCCGGGGCGCTGACCCGGGCGGTGGCGGCCAAGGCCGGATGGCAGAGTCGTACAAAACCCGGTACGGCCGGCAAAACCGGCGACATTTTGCACGGGCGCGGCTTCGCCTATGCGCTCTACGTCCATGGGCCGTTCCCGGGCACTGCAGCGGCGTGGTCGGCCTGGGTCGCTGATGTCGATGTGAATACCCGGACGGGTGAGGTTGCGGTCACCAAAGTTGTGGTCGGCCAGGATTCGGGGCTGATGATCAACCCGGCCGGCGTGCGTCACCAGATCCACGGCAATGTCATCCAATCGACCAGCCGGGCGCTGACCGAGCAGGTGGCATTCAGCGACGAGGCGGTGACCAGCCGCGACTGGGGCACTTATCAGATCATGAGTTTCGATCAGCTTCCCGCGATCGAAACCGTGCTGATGCCCCGCCCGTCGGAGCCGCCGCTCGGATCCGGTGAATCCGCCAGCGTGCCGAGTGCGGCCGCCATCGCAAATGCGATCTATGACGCGACCGGCGTCAGGTTCCGTTCCCCGCCATTCACGCCCGAACGGGTTCTGGAGGGGCTTGGGGGCGCCAAACCCGAGCGCCGGGCCAAGCGCGGAGTGATCGGCGCCTTTGCCGCCGGCATCAGCCTCGCTGCCCTGGCGCTGCCCTTGCGCCCGGCCATCGCGCCCATCCCGCCGCCCGACCCGACGGTTTATGCGCAGGCAACGATCATGCGTGGCGAAGCGCTCGCCGCATCAGGCGACTGTGCCGAATGCCATACCGCTGCCGGCGGCGTCACCAATGCCGGGGGACGGGCGATCGACACACCCTTTGGCCCGATCATCGCGACCAACATCACCCCCGATGTTGAAACCGGTATCGGTGGATGGTCCTACCCCGCCTTCGAGCGCGCGATGCGCTATGGCATTCACCAGGACGGACGGCACCTCTACCCGGCCTTTCCCTACACCGCCTATACCAAGATGAGCGCTGCCGATCTTCAGGCGCTCTACGCCTATCTGATGGCGCAGGAACCGGTACGCAGCGATCTGCCGAAATCGCGGCTGAAATTTCCGTTCAACATGCGGCCATTGCTGGCCGCCTGGAATGCCCTGTTCCTGCGACCAGGCCCGGCGCCCGCCAAGCCCGACCGGTCGGCCGAGTGGAATCGGGGCGCTTATCTGGCCGATAGCGTCGGGCATTGCGGCGCCTGTCATTCCCCGCGCAATCTGCTAGGCGCGGAACGCGGCGGCGCCGCCTATTTGGCCGGCGCCATGGTTGATGGATGGGAAGCGCCGGCGCTGACCGCCGCCACCCACGCGCCGATCGCGTGGACCGAGGACGAGATGTTCGCCTATCTGCGCACCGGCTATTCCGCCCAGCATGGCGTTGCCGCCGGGCCGATGGCGCCGGTTATCAAGGGATTGGGGGCTCTACCCGATAGCGACATTCGCGCGCTTTCGGTCTATCTCGCCTCGTTCAACCGGCCGACCGGGAATGAGGCGGTCGAGGCGGCAGCGCGGGAGGCGGAGAGTGTCGCCTTGCGCGATCCGGGCGTCGATGCCGGGCTGTTCGAGGGTTCCTGCGGGGCGTGCCATCACAGCGGGGATGGTCCGGCGCTGTTTGGTGTGCGCCCGTCTTTGGCGCTGAACAGCAATCTGCACAGCACGCGGCCCGACAATCTGATCCAGATCATCCTGAACGGTGTGAACGAGCCGGCCTCGGCAAAACTCGGCTACATGCCGGGCTTCGGCGCCACGTTCGATGACGCCCAGATCACACGGCTGGTGAAGTATCTGCGCGCGCGCTT
>CAIZEE010000356.1 GCA_903931835.1 uncultured Elstera sp. | reverse complement strand
GGCGGCCAAGCGGCTCAGCAATACGGCTTGCATCGTCGATGCTGAGTTTCCAATCGAAGGCAAAGGCGACTGATAATTGGCCAATGGGGTCCCCATTCGAGCTGGAGGGGCAGACGATGAGTGCCGACATCGTCTTTCACGGTATTGCGCGGGGTATGATCAAAAAAGGATCGGAAACTACTCAGACGGGCTTATCGCCTCGGGCGGTCGGAAAGATCGGGCGGGAGTTGCGACATGCCAATCTGGCCCTACCCGGTGCTGCCGGGCAGGACTAGATAACGGGAACGGAGCGACCGTTACGCGCCGGGCGGCGAAGCGTGGCTGCACTCATACAGGAACCAGGCGCGGCGCTCGGTCTCATCGATATGGATCTCAAGCAGGCTGGCGGTCGCGGGGTCGTTTTGCTCCTGGATCATGCCGTGCGCCTCGCGCATGCGCCGCGCCAAATCGGCATTGTCCTCACGCAACTCAGCAAGCATGTCCTGCGGCGTCACATAGGCGGCGTCGTTGTCCAAAATACGCTGCCGACGCGCGATGTCGCCGATCGAATGCAGCGTGATATGGCCGATTTTTCGGACTCGTTCGGCCAGAACGTCGGTCATTGCGAAGACCTGCGTCGCCTGATCGTCGAGCAAAAGATGGTAGTCCCTAAAATGCGGACCGCTCATGTGCCAGTGGAAGTTCTTGGTTTTGAGGTACAACCCGAAGACATCAGCGAGGATGCCATTCAGCACCGCTGCGATGTCACGCGTCACGTTCGCGCCGAGGTCGGTCGGCACGGCCAAAGCGGCCGGCACGGGGAGAGCAATGATCTGGTCCATGGGGTGAAAGTCCTTCGTGGAAGGGCGCTGTCTGCAACAACACAGTCATGCAACGCAGGTCGCTACAGGACTCGTGCCTGAGGCGGCAAATGAGCCACGTCCGGAATGTGAATGTGAGCCTCGGAAACTACGCACCGCCCCGAGCGGCGCGACGCCGCTGCACCAAAGCGCAATCATCGGCGCGTTAAGCTCCGCCTTGGGTTGGATCCTTCTGGGACCGGCAGCGTAAAGGCAACGGATAGTGTCCAAAACTGTCGCGACTGGATCGCCTCGGGATAAGGGCTTCAGGGGGCAAGGTTCCCCTTTTGGGCACCTAACCCAACCAGCGAATCTCCGGGGCTTTGCGCGGGACAGACGCTGTCGCTGACTTCGGATGTCCCAAGATAATCGGCGCAACCGGGACCCAGCCGGCGGGGAGACCGAACGCGGCCTTTCCCTCCGGCGTATTCAAGTAACTTTGTGCGAACCCGATCCAGCAAGAACCGAGGCCGGCGGCATAGCCGGCCAGCATGAGGTTCTGGGCCGCCAACGCACAGTCCGCGACGATCCAGGCACCCTCGGTAGCCGCCGAGATAAGGACAAGCACGGGTGCGTGGTAGAAGATCTGGAAATCCGCATCATCCAGCATTGACTTGAAATGCGACGGCTGTGCACCTGCCGGGGTAACCGCCCGCATGTGCTCCTTCGCCTGGTGAGACGCGCGGTCGAGCAGGTCCTGGTCGCGAACTACAGTGAATGTCCATGGCTCCTCATTGATCGCACTCGGGGCCTGGATCGCGTCGGCGATCAGGAGACGGATCGTTTGTTCGTCCACTGGTTCGGCCGTGTAGTCACGCACGGAGCGGCGACCGTTGATTGCTTCATTAAGCTCCATCTCGCGGTCTCCTGCTCAATCAATCTCGATTGTTGTTGGGAACTCTACCGAGCGTCGGCAAAGCAGTGCGGCTCTGCGGGGCGCCGGTTGAAGGGATCATCTGGTCATCGCGTTGCGTCAGGATGTCGCCCGGAGCTCCTTTGGCCGCACCAAGTCAAGCTACGCGCCAGAACCGGTCAGGACGAGCCTCGGAAACTACGCATCGCAGGCCGGATATAGATCGGAAGAGCACACGTCTGAACTCCAGTCACTCGAGCGTATCGCGTATGCC
>CAIZEE010000355.1 GCA_903931835.1 uncultured Elstera sp. | reverse complement strand
GGTCGTGCAAACCGGTGCGCCAACCGATATTCTGGAGCGGCCGGCCGACGAGTATGTCGCCCGTTTCGTCGAACGCCGACCCGCGTAAGACCTACCCGCTAACCCCTCACCGTGCGGCGGTGCAGCGCCATGCCGAAAATCCCGGACAGGCCGATGATCAGCGCCAAGGGGAAGGCGGTGCCGTCATAGAGGATTGCGACCAGCGATCCCAGCAAGCCGCCGACCAGGAACTGGATCATGCCGAACAGGGCCGACGCTGTACCGGCCAGTTCCGGCACTAAAGCCAGGCCGCCGGCGACCGAGTTGGCGCCGATGAAACTCATTGAGGTCATGAAGCAGAAGAGCGGCACCATGATGCCGATCAGCCCGCCAATGGCAAAATACCCGTCGACGATCAGCCAGGCCCCGGTCAGGGCCGCCGCCAACGTGCCGCGCCTAAGCAGCGTGTCGGAGCCGACGCGCACCACCAGCCGGCTATTGACCAAAGCGCCCAGCATCATGCCGATGACATTGACGCCGAACAGAAAACCGTAATTCTGCTCCGAGACGCCAAACACCTCGATATAGACGAAGGGCGAGCCGGAGATATAGGCGAACAGCCCGACATAGGTGACCGAGACGGTGGCGATATATCCCACCAGCCGCGGCTGGCGCAGCAGATAGAGATAAGACCCGATCATGCGCGACACCGGCAAAGTGGAGCGCCGGTCGGACGGCAGCGTCTCGTCCAGAAACAGGATCACGGCCGCCGCCGACAGCAGCCCGAAACAGGTCTGCGCCCAGAAAATCGCGCGCCAGTCGTAAAAGCGCAAAAGCTGCCCACCGAGCAGGGGTGCAGCAAGTGGGGCTGCCCCCATCAGCAACATCATCAACGACATCATGCGCGCCGCCCGGTCGCGGTCGAACACATCCCGCACCATGGCGCGCGCGATCACCTGCCCCGAACAGGCGCCAAGCGCCTGAACAAACCGCCAGGAGATCAGATTCATCACCGAATAGGCGGTGGCGCATTGCATCGTGGCGAGACAGAAGAAGGTGAGGCCCAATAACAAGATCGGCTTCCGCCCAAACCGGTCGGCCAGCGGTCCCCAGACGAGTTGGCCTAAGCCAAATCCCAGCAGAAACCCGGCCAAAGTCAATTGCACCAGATCTGGTGTGCTGGACAGGGTCTGCGCCAGCCTCGGCATGGCCGGCAGATACATATCGATGGAGATCGGCCCGAACGCCGACAACGCGCCCAGAATGGCGGCAAACAAGGCGGGCGAGCGGCCCGCGCCGGAGATCAGGGCACGCGAAAACAAGGCTAAATAGTCCTGCGGAAGCGGTATGGCCGGCTACAATAGTTAATCGCCCGGACGCTGCCTACCCACCATATCTGCAGGTCTGACCCACCTATCATACTCATCTGCGGTGAGGTACCCGCTCGCCAACGCCGCCTCGCGCAGGCTTGATCCATCGGCAAAAGCGTGCTTGGCGATCTCAGCCGCTTTGTCATAACCGATATGGGTGTTGAGGGCGGTGACGAGCAT
>CAIZEE010000354.1 GCA_903931835.1 uncultured Elstera sp. | reverse complement strand
TGATAGCAAAGACTTTGGAGGCGGACGAGAGCGTTCAGGCGGCCGCACGGATGGCGGGCTGTGCGTTGGGCCTGGCCGGTTTGCTGCGAGCGATCCCATTCCGAGCGCGCTACGGCCGTGTCGATCTTCCAAGTGATCTGCTCAACGCAGCAGGGTTACGCGTTCGCGACGTGCTGGATCTCGCAACATCACCTGAGCTGTCGCGTGTTGTGGCCGAGATCGCTTACCATGCGCGGAACCTGATCGAAGAGGCGCGGCAAGTCACTAGACCTCCCGCTAAGGTCTTGCCCGCTCTTCTATCGGCAACGCTCGCTGAACGGCATCTGACGCGGTTGAAGGCCGTTGGCTATAATCCATTCGACCCACGGCTTCCCCGTCCTGATCCGTGGCTCGGTCTGGCGTTGACTTTGAGGCTTTGGCGCGGGCGCTATTGAGCCGCAACCGCAGTCGTGCCGAGCCATCCCGACAAATCCTCCAGCGCCCGCCGTGACATTGCGGCCTTGCGGTCACGCCCCCGGAACTTGCCGGTTAGCGGCGGGAACAGGCCGAAATTCACGTTCATCGGTTGGAACGTCTCGGCATCCGCCCCGCCGGTGATGTGGGTGAGCAAGGCTCCCAGCGCCGTCGTTGGTGGCGGCGAGACGAGCGGCTGATCCAACCGCTCAGCAGCAGCGAAACGCCCGGCCAGCAGGCCAATTGCAGCACTTTCGACATAGCCCTCGACGCCGGTAATCTGGCCGGCGAAGCGCAGCCTTGGTTGTGCGCGCAAGCGCAGCTCGGGATCGAGCAGGCGCGGGGCATTCAGGAAGGTATTTCGGTGCAGGCCGCCCAGCCTGGCAAATTCGGCGTTTTCGAGGCCCGGTATCATGCGCAGCACACGGGTTTGCTCGGCGTGTTTCAGCTTGGTCTGGAAACCCACCATGTTGAACAGCGTGCCAAGCGCGTTGTCCTGGCGTAGCTGGACCACCGCGTGCGGGCGGGACTGTGACTTGGGCTCGATCAGCCCGACCGGCTTCATCGGACCATAGCGCAGCGTGTCGATGCCGCGCGACGCCATGACCTCGATCGGCAGGCAGCCCTCGAAATAGGGGGTGTTCGCCTCCCATTCCTTGAATTCGGTCTTCTCGGCGCTGAGCAGGGCCGCAATGAAACCCTTATATTGCGCCTGATCCATCGCACAATTGATGTAATCAGCCCCGTCACCGCCAGGGCCGACCTTGTCGTAGCGCGACTGGAACCACGCCTTCTCGAAATCGATGCTGTCGCGATGGATGATCGGCGCGATCGCATCGAAGAAGGCGAGCTGGTCGGTGCCGGTCAGCGTGACTATCGCGTCCGCCAGCGAGGCGGAGGTGAGGGGGCCGGTCGCGACGATCACGCTGTCCCAGTGATCGGGCGGCAAGGCGTCGATCGCCTCGCGCCGCAATTCGATCAGCGGGTGGTTTGCGACTGTGGTCGTAACGGCAGCGGCAAAGGCTTCACGATCGACTGCCAGGGCGCCACCGGCCGGAACTTGGTTCTGATCGGCAGCCGACAGAATAAGCGAGCCGGCGCGGCGCATTTCCTCATGCAGCAGCCCGACGGCGTTATACTGAACATCGTCGGAGCGCAGCGAGTTTGAGCAGACGAGTTCGGCCAGCGAATCGCTCGAATGCGCCTCGGTCGGGCGAACCGGACGCATTTCATGCAGGATGACCGGCACACCCTGTGACGCCACCTGCCAGGCCGCCTCAGAGCCGGCCAACCCGCCGCCGATGATATGAACCGGATTCATGCGCGCTTGGCCGTCCTGATACCGGCGCGTTTCAGATAGGGCTCCAGATATTCGCCGGTGGCGCTCTCCGCCACATCGGCGACATCCTCCGGCGTGCCGGCGGCGACGATGCGGCCCCCCTTATTGCCGCCGCCGGGACCGAGATCGAGGATCCAGTCGGCGGTCTTGATCACCTCAAGATTATGTTCGATCACCAGCACGGTATTGCCCTGGTCGACCAGCGTGTGCAGCACTTCCAGCAACTTGGCGACATCCTCGAAATGGAGACCGGTCGTCGGCTCATCGAGAATATACAGGGTGCGCCCGGTTGCGCGCCGCGCCAATTCCTTCGCAAGCTTGACCCGCTGCGCCTCGCCACCGGACAACGTCGTCGCCTGCTGGCCGACATGGATATAGCCGAGACCCACCTTGTTCAGCGTCACCAGCTTGTCGCGCACAGACGGCACCGCCTTGAAGAACTCAGCACCCTCTTCGACAGTCATTTCAAGGACATCGGCGATCGACTTATCTTTGAACCTTACCTCCAGCGTCTCGCGATTATAGCGCTGGCCCTTGCAGACATCGCATTGGACATAGACGTCTGGCAGGAAATGCATCTCGATCTTGATCACGCCATCGCCCTGGCAGGCCTCGCAGCGCCCGCCCTTGACATTGAAGGAGAAGCGGCCGGGACCATAGCCGCGCGCCTTAGCCTCTGGGAGGCCAGCGTACCAATCGCGCAAGGGTGTGAAGGCGCCGGTATAGGTCGCGGGGTTGGAGCGGGGCGTGCGGCCGATCGGCGACTGATCGATATCGACGATCTTGTCGAGATGCTCCATGCCGTCGATGCGGTCGTGATCGGCCGGATGCTCGCGCGCCCCGCTGATCCGACGCGCCAGCGCCTTGTATAGCGTCTCGATGATCAAGGTCGACTTGCCGCCGCCTGACACGCCGGTGACGCAGGTGAAGGTGCCGAGCGGGATTTCCGCTGTGACGTTCTGCAGATTATTGCCGCGCGCACCGACCACACGCAGGATCTGGCCCTTATGGCCGCGCCGGCGCTGCTTCGGCACCTCGATCCGGCGCATGCCGGTCAAGTATTGCCCGGTGATGCTGGCCGGGTTCGCCATGACTTCTTCGGGTGTGCCGGCGGCGATGACATGACCACCATGGATGCCGGCACCCGGGCCCATATCGACCAGGTAATCGGCGGCGCGGATCGCATCCTCATCATGTTCGACCACGATCACGGTATTGCCGAGATCGCGCAGGCGGCGCAAGGTCGCGAGCAGCCGGTCATTATCGCGCTGATGCAGGCCGATCGACGGTTCATCGAGCACATAGAGCACGCCGGTCAGGCCCGAGCCGATCTGCGAGGCGAGCCGGATACGCTGGCTTTCGCCACCCGACAGCGTACCGGAATTACGCGCCAGCGTCAGGTAGTCGAGTCCGACATTGTTGAGGAAGCCCAGGCGCTCATTCACCTCCTTGAAGATGCGGGCACCGATCTCGCGCTGCTTCGGTGTCAAAGTCGGCTCCAACGCCTTGAACCAGGCACCTGAGTCGGCGATCGAAATCTCCGTGACCTCGCCGATATGCTTGCCGCCGATCTTGACCGCCAGCGCTTCGGGCTTCAGGCGATAACCATGGCAGACATCGCAGGCCCGGCTGCCCTGGAAACGCGACAATTCCTCCCGCACCCAGGCGCTATCGGTTTCGCGCCAGCGACGGTCCAGATTGGGGATGACGCCTTCGAACGCCTTGTTGGTCTCATAACTGCGCAACCCGTCATTATACTGCATGGTCACAGGCGTGCTGCCGGTGCCGAACAGGATCGCGTTGCGCACCTCCTCGCTCAATTCCTCCCACGGCGTCATGGTCGACACCTTGAAGTGCCGCGCCAAGCTGTCGAGCGTCTGGCCGTAATAGGGTGAGGTTGAGCCGGCCCATGGGGCAACGGCGCCATCAAAAAGGTTCTTGCGCTCGTCCGGCACCACGAGCATCGGATCGAAATACAGCTTCACGCCGAGGCCGTCGCAACTGGGGCAGGCGCCGAACGGATTGTTGAACGAAAACAGCCGGGGCTCAATCGCGTCGATGGTGAAGCCTGAAACCGGGCAGGCGAATTTGGCGGAGAAGGTGGTGCGCTCGCCGCTATCGGCGTTTTCGGCAAAGACCAGCCCGTCGGCTAGATCGAGCGCCGTCTCCAGACTGTCGGCCAGCCGAGAGGCGAGGCCTTCGCTGCCGACGACCACGCGATCGACCACGATCTCGATAT
>CAIZEE010000353.1 GCA_903931835.1 uncultured Elstera sp. | reverse complement strand
TTTCGTCGCTGGTGTTCAAATGACCGGGAAACAACCAGCGCGTCGGCAGGCAGGAATGGGTGAGCATGTAGAGGGCGGGATAGCCGTCATAGACATAGAGGCAGCCATGCTCCGGCTGCGCCGCCTGTGCTACCGCCAGCGCCTCCGCCCGCCCGCCATGGCTAGACTCGCTCCGCGCTAGGGCGATCTGGCCGACAACGGCAGCGGCCGCCAGGGTGAAGCCCGCAACCGGCCGGGCATATCGATTTCTTGCAAAAAAGGGTGCTGCGGCGATACAGGCGGGAACCAGGATCGGCATGCCGTAATGCGGCGACAGGAAGCTGCCGAACAGCAGAACGCCGGTTATCGCTGCGCCCAGCCAGAGGAGCTGAAACCGATCTGCAAGCCGCACGAAATCCTGGCGGCGCAGCGATAGGCCGACCAACAGAAGCACCGGCGCAAGAACGCCGAACAGCTTGACCACCCCGGCCATCTCCGCCGCGAACCCGTCCGGCACGCGTCCGAACGCCGAAACGAAATTGGCGAACAGAAACGGCTGAAGCGCATCCATGCGCCAATAGACGAGGGCGGCAAGGGCGGTGGGGAGGAGGGCGCAGCCGATCCAAAGGCCGGCGACGGCCAGCATCCCGACCGCACCCCGCTGCCGACGGCGATACGCCCCTAGCAGCATAATTCCGAAAAACACGCCTTCGATGATCGCTGTATATTTGATCTGCATCGCGACGCCGGCCAGCAGCATGGCGGCACAACCCAACGGGACCAGACGCTTTTCCGCCTGCAATGCGCGTCCCGTCAGCATCGCCGCAGCCAGGACCGGAAGGTTCAGGAAAACCTCCGCCTGTCCGCCCTCGCCACCCATGAAAGTGAGCCATAGAATATACAGGCATGCGGCGACAGCGGCGGCGAAGTCGTTGGCGATGGGCCGCGCGGACCGATAGATCAGGAACGCCGTCAGCGCCACCACGACACACGCCACCAGCTTGTACTGAACGAAGCCGTCGCCGCCGAGTTCACGGATCGCGGCATAGATCAAGAACAGACCGATCGGCTTGCGATCGAAGATATCGACATAGGGCAGGGCGCCCTGCAGCATCCTGTCGCCGACCAGCAGATAGAATTGCTCGTCGAAACCGAGAACCGGATTATTGAACGTTTGCCCGCGCAGGAGCAGCGCAAACGCTAGGAGTCCGAAGGCGACTAGCCATGGCGATGCGACCGCACTCACCCCCGCACTGTTCCGCATCCAACCAGCCTTTCTCGACACATCACTTGGGCCTATCGCATAGACCTTCTTGGATGACCTGTGCAGATTATCTGTCGGCGCCGATTGTCTTTTGCCCGGGCGGGCTGTAAGGCAGGCGGGACATGCTCTTCGCGCTCAGCAAAATATTCTGGTGGATCGCCAGTCCAGGCAATTTGATTGTGCTGCTGGTAACGATCGGAACATTCGCGTCCTTCCTCGGTCGGCGGCGCGCGGCGCGCGTTATCCTGTTGCCGACCACGGCGCTCTTGATCGCCCTTACATTTCTGCCGGTACGCGGCTGGTTGCTCGGGCCGCTCGAGGACAGGTTCCCCGCACCACAAGCGCTGCCGGATCATATAGACGGTGTGATTGTGCTGGGCGGCTCGATCGATGCGGAGTTGTCGGAGCAGCGCCATCAGCCGGCGATCAGCGGTTCGGGGGAGCGCCTGTTGGCGCTGGCGGATCTGTCCAGGCGCTACCCGGATGCAAAACTGGTCTTCACCGGTGGCAGCGCGTCGCTGTTCGACGATCACGCCCGCGAGGCCGATATCGCCCGTGACGTGTTTGCCGAGATGGGGGTTCCGGTCGATCGCGTGATCTATGAGCGCGAGTCCCGTAACACCTATGAGAATGCGCTCTATTCCAAGGCGCTGGTGCATCCGGAACCGGGGCAGGTGTGGTTGCTGGTGACGTCCGCCTATCACATGCCGCGCTCGGTCGGCATTTTCCGCAAGGTTGGTTGGCCGGTGACAGCCTATCCGGTCGATTACGGCGTGCCGCCCGGCGGCGGGCCCGCGCCCAACAATTTCCTCGATGGGTTGGAAGGCACGCATTGGGCGCTTCGCGAATGGTTCGGGCTGATTTTCTACTATGCCGCCGGTCGCACCGAGTCGCTGTTTCCGGGGCCAAATCCCTAACCAGTACTTGATGCGTGCGGCGCAACGTGGCACAACATCTAGCTATGACGCGGCCATCGGAGTTGCAATCATGAGGCGTGCATTATGGCTCGCGCTCAGCCTTTTCTTGGCCGCCTGCGCGTCCAAGCCGCCGCCTGTCGAGGCGGTGGCGCCGACCGCGCCAGCACCCGAAGCCGTTACCGCACCTGCTGCTCCGACGGAACCGCCGGTCACTGTCGACCAGAGTGATTTCCAGCGCTGGCTAGCCGGATTCCGGGAGTCTGCTCTCGCCGCCGGCATCACGCGGGAGACGCTGGACCGGTCGCTAGGCGGTATCGAGCCGATCCCGCGCGTCATGGAGCTCGACCGCAAACAGCCAGAATTTACAACTAGTTATGAGACATACCTAACAAATACTGTGAGCCAAGCGCGCGTCGACAAGGCGCGGCAATACCGCAAGGACGACGCGGCGCTGCTGAAGGACATCTCCCGGCGCTACGGCGTGCAATCGCGCTTCATTCTGGCGCTCTGGGCGATGGAGAGCAGCTTTGGCAAGGGTATGGGCAATTACCCGGTCATTAACTCGCTGGCGACGCTGGCCTATGACGGCCGCCGGCGGAGCTATTTCGAGCATGAATTGATCGCCGCCTTGCGGATCGTGCAGGGCGGCGACGTGGCGCCCGACGCGATGAAAGGGTCCTGGGCCGGCGCCATGGGACAAAGCCAGTTCATGCCGAGCAGCTTCCTGAAATACGCGGTTGATTATGAGGGGACGGGACGGCGCGATATCTGGAGCAGCCGGGCCGATGTCTATGCCTCGATCGCCAATTACCTGTCGCGCGTCGGCTGGCATGCCGATCAGAATTGGGGGCGGGCGGTGCATGTTCCAGCAAAGCTCAGCGATGCGGAATTCGGGCTAACCCAGACCCATACGGTCGGCGAATGGGCCAAGCTCGGCGTGACGGATGTGAGCGGCAAACCACTGCCGTCCAGCAAGCTCAGCGCTTCGCTGATCCGCATTCAGTCGCCGCCAGCCCAGATCGGCGGACCGCCCAGGCCGCCGGGCCCGTATTTCCTGGTCTATGACAATTTCCGGACGATCATGGATTGGAACAAATCCTTCTTCTTCGCGACGTCGGTCGGGCAATTGGCGGATCGGATCGGCGATGAATAGGCGGTTTTTGGCCTGTGTCGGGCTGGTGGCTTTGCTGGCTGGTTGCGGCGACAACCATCCCTCGCGTGGCGGGGTGTATGGCGAGGGGGCGTCGACCGCCGCGGTCGCCAATGGACGTGGCGTTTACAAGGTCGGCGATCCCTATCAGATCAACGGCGTGTGGTTCAGCCCGAGCGAGGATTATAATTACGACGAAACCGGCATCGCCTCCTGGTACGGGCCGGGCTTCCACGAGAAATACACGGCCAATGGCGAAATCTATGACATGAACGAGGTGACGGCGGCGCATCGCACGCTGCCTATGCCGTGTTTTGTCCGTGTCACCAATTTGGATAACGGCCGGTCGATCATCGTGCGCATCAATGATCGCGGTCCCTATGCGCGCGGGCGCATCATCGATATGTCGCGCCGTGGCGCGCAATTGCTCGGCTTTGAACAGAATGGCACGGCCAAGGTGCGGGTGCAGATCCTGGCCGACGAAAGCAAGGAGATCGCGTCGGCCTTGCGCGCCCAGGGCGCTGTCAGCGCCGGCTCACGCGTCGCCAAGGGACCGATCACGGCGCCACCGCCGGGTGGTGACACTTACGTCCCACGACCCGTCGCGACCCTGCGTCCCGGCGAAGCGGCGCCGGTCGCGGCACCGAGGGAAGGGGTTGCCGCGACATCGCTCGCCCC
>CAIZEE010000352.1 GCA_903931835.1 uncultured Elstera sp. | reverse complement strand
GCATGGCGCGCGACGAAGCCCAGAGCGTCGCCATCGCCAAACTGGGTCAGGTCGGCCTCAACGCCGATGTCGCGACGCTCTTCCCGGCCGAATTGTCAGGCGGCATGCAGAAACGCGTGGCGCTGGCGCGCGCGATTGCGGCCGAACCTGAAATCCTGTTCTTTGACGAGCCGACCACCGGGCTTGACCCGATCATGGCCGATGTGATCAACGAGCTGATCCGCAAATGCGTGAGCGAACTCGGCGCCACCGCCCTGTCGATCACCCATGACATGGCGAGCGTGCGCAAGATCGCCGACCATGTCGCGATGCTGTACGATGGCAAAATCCTATGGCATGGCCCGGTCGGCGAGATCGACCGGTCGGGGAACCCCTATGTCGACCAGTTCATCAACGGCCGCGCCGATGGCCCGATCAAGATGCAGGTCCGTGCTGGTTAGGCGCATCCATGGCGCGGTCTAGCACCGCCTTCGTCTGCCAGTCCTGCGGTGCCTCGCATCCGAAATGGGCAGGGCGTTGTGACGATTGTGGTGCCTGGAATTCCCTGGTTGAGGAGGTCGCCACGCCGACACCGGGCGGCGGCGTAAAGCGCCGGCACACTGGCAAGGCGCTTGATTTCGTCGATCTCGGCGGCACCAGCGAGCCAGCGCCGCGCATGCTGACCCATATCGCCGAGTTCGACCGGGTTGCCGGCGGCGGCCTGGTCCCGGGCTCGGCATTGCTGATTGGCGGCGATCCGGGCATCGGCAAATCGACCATTCTGCTGCAAGCCGTTGCACGCATGGCGCAAAGCGGCATCCGCACCGCCTATATCTCCGGCGAAGAGGCAATCGATCAGGTGCGCCTACGCGCCGCCCGGCTCGGCCTCGCGCATATGCCGGTAGCGCTGGCAACCGCGACAGCTCTCAGCGAAATCATCCCGGCACTGGAGGCGACGGACGGCCCGCAGGTGGTCGTCATCGATTCAATCCAGACCATGTATGTCGATACGCTGGACTCAGCCCCGGGTACGGTCGCCCAGGTCCGCACCTGCGCGCAGGAACTGATCCGCCTCGCCAAACGTCGCGGTTTTGCCGTCGTGCTGGTCGGTCACGTCACCAAGGAAGGTGCCATCGCCGGCCCGCGCGTGCTGGAGCACATGGTCGACACGGTGATGTATTTCGAGGGTGAGCGAGGCCATCAATTCCGCATCCTGCGCGCGGTCAAGAACCGCTTTGGCCCGACTGATGAAATCGGCGTCTTCGAGATGACCGAGGCGGGGTTGATTGAGGTCCCCAACCCATCCGCCTTATTCCTGGCCGAGCGGCGCGGCGACGTTGCCGGTTCGGCTGTCTTCGCCGGGATGGAGGGCACTCGCCCGCTGCTCGTTGAAATCCAGGCGCTGGTCGCCCCCTCCTCCCTCGGCACGCCCCGGCGCGCGGTGGTTGGCTGGGATGCCAATCGTCTGGCCATGATCATGGCGGTGCTCGATGCACGCTGTGGGCTGGCGCTCGGCGGCAACGATGTCTATCTGAACGTCGCCGGCGGCCTGCGCATCACTGAACCTGCAGCCGATCTCGCCGTCGCAGCCGCCCTCGTGTCATCGCTCTATCAGACGCCGCTGTCGTCGGAGACGGTAGTGTTCGGCGAAATCGGTCTGGCTGGCGAGGTGCGTCAGGTAGGACAGGCCGATGCCCGGCTGAAGGAGGCGGTCAGGCTTGGCTTCGAGCGCGCCATCGTGCCGGCGTCCAGAACCCGCAAGCGGGCTAAGATCGACGGCCTGAACATGAACGAGATCGACCGATTATCCGAACTGGTCGATCTGCTAACCCCGGCGGAAGCGCCCCCGCGCATGGCCGGACCGCAAAAGGTCTTTCGATAATGGCGCTCAACCCGACCGATCTGGTCATCCTCGGCATCGTGCTGGTATCGGGCTTATGGGCGCTGATGCGCGGCCTTGTGCGCGAGGTGCTGGGTGTCGTCGGCTGGGTCGGTGCCGCTTTCGCCACCCTCTACCTCTACGCCTATGTCGTCCCCTATGCGCGGCAGTTGATCGCGATCGATCTGGCAGCCCAGGCGGCGACCGGCATCGCCATCTTCCTGCTGACCCTGATCTTGCTGTCGATCATCAGCGGTGCCATATCATCGCGCATCCGCGAAAGCGGCTTCAACCCCCTCGACCGCACGCTCGGTTTCGTCTATGGGCTGGCGCGGGGCTTCGTGCTGATCTGCGTCGCCTATCTGGTGCTGACCTGGACAGTGAACCCGACGCCGCAGCCTGAATGGCTGGCCACCGCCCGGCTGCTGCCGCTGATTCAGCGCGGCGCCGATGTGTTGAACGCTCTGGTGCCGAAAAGCGCCCGTGATGCAGCCGATCAAACGGCGCAGAAGTCGAAGGAAGTGCTGGAGCAGGAACGCACCCTGCAGGAATTGACCTCGCCGACGCCCAAACGCGATGCGACGCCGGACCTGCGGGGATATGACTCAGAACAACGCCGCGACCTCGATCGATTGATCCAGGGCGAACAGAATCAGAGCCAGCCAAACCAGAGCCTGCCCAATCAGAGCCCTGGGCCGGCTCCGCAAAATTAGCGACGATGCCAAGGAGTATCGGTGCCATGTTGACGACGAACCCATTCGATGACGACAAGCTGCATGAGGAATGCGGCGTGTTCGGCGTGTTCGGTCATCCAGAAGCAGCCGCCCACGTAGCTCTGGGTCTGCATGCGCTCCAGCATCGTGGACAAGAGGCAAGCGGCATCGTCGCGTTTGACGGCACCCAGTTCAACAGTCATCGCGGCCTCGGCCATGTGGCTGAGAATTTCAGCTCTGAAGCGACGATGGCAAAGCTGAAAGGCCATGCTGCGATCGGCCATAACCGCTATGCGACCACCGGTGAGACGATGCTACGCAACGTGCAGCCGCTCATGGCGGATTTTGCCTTTGGCGGCTTTGCGCTCGCCCATAACGGCAATCTCACCAACAATAAGGGACTGCATAAGCGGCTGCAGGAACGGGGATCCCTGTTCCAATCGACCACCGATACTGAAGTTGTGGTGCATCTGATCGCGACAAGTTTCGCCGGCTCGATCGTCGATCGGATGATCGACGCGCTGCATCAGATCCAAGGCGCCTATTCCTTCGTAGCGCTGGCCGACAATATGCTGATCGGCGTGCGCGATCCCTTGGGCGTCCGTCCGCTGGTGCTGGGGCGGCTTGGCGATGCCTGGATCCTGTCGTCGGAGACCTGCGCGCTCGACATTATCGGCGCCGATTTTGTCCGCGATATCGAACCCGGCGAAATGGTCGTGATCACCGCAGCAGGACTGCAAAGCCGCCATCCCTTTGCCCGTGCGGCAGAGCGGTTCTGCATTTTCGAATATATCTATTTCGCCCGCCCCGATAGCCTGGTCGAAGGCACCAGCGTCTATGAGGCGAGAAAGCGCATCGGCGCCGAGCTTGCGCGTGAAAGCCATGTCGAGGCGGATGTCGTGATACCGGTGCCGGATTCGGGCGTGCCGGCCGCGCTCGGCTATGCCACTGAAGCCGGCATCCCGTTCGAACTCGGCATCATCCGCAACCATTATGTCGGCCGCACTTTCATCGAGCCAACCGACCATATCCGGCATCTCGGCGTGCGCCTGAAACACAATGCCAATCAGGCGAGCATCAAAGGGCGCCGGGTGATCCTGGTTGACGATTCCATCGTGCGCGGTACGACATCGACCAAGATCGTCGAGATGGTGCGCAATGCCGGGGCGACGGAGGTGCATATGCGCATCGCTAGCCCGCCCACAACCAATCCCTGCTTCTATGGCGTCGATACGCCCAAGCGCGAGAAGCTTCTCGCCGCCCGGCATGACGTAGCGGAGATGGCGGCGCTGATCGGCGTCGACAGCCTCGCCTTCGTCACCATGGACGGGCTGTACCGCGCCATGGGCAAACCCGGTCGTGACAACGCCAACCCGCAATATTGCGACGCCTGTTTCAGCGGCGACTATCCGATCCCGGTCGCCGATGACGATACCGGCATCACCACCAAGCAAATGTCGCTATTGGCCGAGCTCGCCTGATTTTGGACGGTACTCTGAAGGGACGGATCGCCCTCGTTACCGGCGCGTCACGCGGCATCGGTGCTGCCGTCGCCAAGGCGCTGGCGCGCGAGGGCGCGCATCCGATCCTGATCGCCCGCAGCCAGGGCGGGCTTGAAGAAACCGATGACGCGATCCGGGCCGAGGGCGGTCAGGCGACGCTGCTGCCGCTCGATCTGCTCGACTTCGACAAGATCGACCAATGCGCCTTTGCCCTGGCCGAGCGTTTCGGCCGGCTCGATATTCTCTGCGGCATCGCCGGCACGCTGGGCGGCGGGCTCTACCCGATCGGCCATATGCCGGTCGATCAGATGGACGGGCTGTTCGGCCTGAACGTGACAGCGAATTGGCGGCTGCTCCGTGGCATGGATGCGTTGTTGCGCGTCAGCGATGCCGGCCGTGCCATCTTCGCCACCTGCGGCGTGTCGACCGGCATTCACCCGTTCTGGGGCCACTACGCGGCGAGCAAGGCCGCCCTCGAAGCGCTCGTCCGCGCCTATGCCGGCGAAGTCGCCAACACAACGATCCGCGCCAACATGGTCGATCCCGGCGTGGTCGCGACGAAGCTCAGGGCGCTGGCGTTCCCAGGCGAACAGCAGAGCACTCTGCAGACCCCTGACCGAGTAGCGTCGCTATTCATCGATCTCGCCCGGCCGGATTGCCGGCGCAATGGACAGGTTCTGCGAGCTTAGCGCGACTCTGAAGTTATGGAAGCCGGTGACCCATTCTCGCTGATCTTCAGTATCAGGTACGGATACTCCGCGCGCGTCACGTATTAACCCGAACGAGGAGACCGGCTCCTCACCAAGGCAAATAAGTGCGCAAGCCGCAACCAGAGAAGATCTCCCGATTCCGGCCCGACAGTGTATCGCAACCAGCCTGCCGCTGCTGACCCAATTGGCAATAGTTTGGGCAAGGGCCGCCATATCTCTCATAGAAGCAGGGACGCCGCGGTCGGGGATCGGGAAGGACATAAAGTCGATTCCCCGATCCTGACACCATCGTTCTTCGGCGTGGAGCTCAAGTTCGTCGACTTCATCCCGCTCAAGGAGACTTACAACAACGTCAACACCCGCCTCTCGCCAGCCGCATATTTCGTCGGCAAGCCAATCGCCCGAACGCGGACGGGCCATAATGGCTAAACGGCCAGCTGCTCGGCAGTCGATCCAGTGGATCCTTGCGGTCACAATTCCCTCTCAGGCCGGAAGCGCCATTAACTCGGCCCGCACCCGCTTCAGCACACTCTCCCAATCGCCGACCTGCGGCTGCCGGAACTGCTTGAGCGTCGGATACCAGGGGCTGTCCTCACGATCCATCATCCAGCGCCAATCGGGATCGAAGCGGTTGAGCAGCCAGACCGGCTTGCCGAGCGCGCCGGCTAAATGGATCACCGAGGTGTCGACCGCGAGCACGAGATCGAGCGTGTCGATCAACGCCGCCGTGTCGCTGAGATCATTCAGCTCATCGGTCCAATCATGCAGGATCAACCCCGGCGGCGCCGTTTTGATCTGCTCGGCTGCCTCCCCCTTCTGCAAGGATACGAAGGAGATTTCCGGCAATCCGGCGAGCCAGATCAGTCGGTCGAGCGCGATCGAACGATAGCGGTCGCGCGGGTGGTTCTTGGCCCCCGCCCAGGCGATACCGACGCGCTTGCCAGGCAGGTCGGCCACGCGATCCCGCCAGATCGCCACCTTGTC
>CAIZEE010000351.1 GCA_903931835.1 uncultured Elstera sp. | reverse complement strand
CTGGATATAGGAATTGCGCTTGGCGATATAATCCTGGCCCAGATGATCGATCTGCATCTGAACCAGGAACCGTGCGAGTTCCGTCGTCGAGTTCAGTTGAAGGGCAAATGAGCCGGTCAGGAATATCTTGGCTTCATCCAATTGCTTCTGCGTTATCCCCTTGCTGCCGAGATCGCCCCAGACGGTACGGATGAGATCGTAGGCCGTTCCGACCTTATCATTGCGCGTCGCCGTCTGGCCGACCAGCAAGGGAGAATAGCGTTGCTCCGACAGTCCGGTCCCGATGCCGTAGACGAGGCCGCGCTTTTCTCGGACTTCGTCCATCAGGACAGAACTGAAACTGCCGCCGCCAAGAACATAGTTCAGGATATAGGCAGCATAGAAATCGGGATCGTCGCGTGTTATGCCCGCTTCACCGAATACCATGACGCTTTGCGGAATTTCGCGCTGGACGATGACGGTCTGTCCCGCATCCGCCGGCGCTACTGTCGGAATATCAACACTCTGCGCCGTTGCAGGTAGTGCTCCGAAGGTGCGATCCAGCAGAGCAGCCAGGTCATCCTTTGTGATATCGCCCGAAACGCCGACGATCAGGACGTCACGCGCCAATCTGCTGGCGACGAACTCTTTCAACTGATCGGCCGTCAATTTGGCAACCGCATCGACGCTTTCTGCGTGGGTCCGCCCATAGGGGTGACCCGGAAAAGCCGCCGAGTGCCAAACCCAGCGCGCCATCGTGGTCGGGTCGTCACTGCCCCGGCTAAGACTGATCTGGATTTGTTGGCGAATACGCTCGACCGCAGTCGCATCGAAACGCGGTTGTGTGAGTGCAAGACGAAGAAGATCGAACACCTCGTCGCGATGCTTGGTCAGCGTGCGCAGTGAACCGTAAGAAGCATCGCTGCCATCCGAGAAGCTGACCGAGCCGGAAACCGATTCAAGCTTGGCCTTGAATGCCTCACTGTCGAGATCGCCAGCACCCTCGTCAAGCAGGCCGAGCGCCATGCGAGACCGCCCTTCCTGCCCCACCGGGTCCGCCGCCGCTCCACCCCGGAAGGCAAGCTGCAACGAGATGACTGGCAGCGAATGATCTTCGATCAGCCAGGCTTCGATACCACCAGGGCTGACAACGCGCTCAACCGGAGCCGCATAGGCCGCCGCACCGGCAACGCAGAAGACGCAGGCGAAGAGAGAGGCAAAGAGCTTTTTCACGATTGCGGCCCCGGCTTCAGGCTGGTGGTTACCGAGTTTACGTCCTTCAGGACGATATGAGCGGCCTCATTGACCTCGGCTGCCGTCACCTTGGAAATACGCTCCGGCCAGTTCTCGACATCGTCGATGGTACGCCCGATTGATAACGCCGCCCCCAGAATATGCGCAGCGCTGCCAAGGTTGTCGCGGGCATAGATCGCGGATTCCTGAAGATGTTCACGCGCCCGGGCGACCTCCTCTTCCGTCACGCCATCCTTCAGCAGCCGGTCAATCTGTGTCTCGACCGCCTTCTCGATCTCGTCTAGGCTGACGCCCGGACGGGGCGTCGCAGCCAGTGCGAACGTGCCAAGGTCATAGGCATCGCCGTCATACCCGGCGCTGACCGACGCGGCCAGCTTGGCATCGCCCAGAACCAGCGCCTTGTCGAGCCGGCTGACGGCCGATCCGCCGAGAACCTCTGCCAGCACTTCGATTGCGTAGCCCTGCTCAGGCTTCTCCGACGTGCGGAAACTGGGCGCCAGGTAATCGCGTCCCCATGATGGTTCGTGGATGCGCGCACTGGTCATCACGACACGCGTCGGCGCCAAATGCGGCGGCTCGGCCAGACGTTCGCGGACGGGCACAGGACGGCGGGCGATCGGACCGAAATACTTTGTAGCGAGCGGCTTTACCTGTTCGAGCGTCACCGCCCCCTCGATCACCAGCGTCGCGTTATTCGGCGCGTACCAGGTGTGATAGAAGGTCAGCGCATCGTGGTAATTCAGTCGCTGAATCTCGACATCCCAGCCGATCGGAGGCAGCCGATAGGGGTGATTGATAAAGAGCGATGCGTTAGCGAGTTCGCTCAACTGCGCCGACGG
>CAIZEE010000350.1 GCA_903931835.1 uncultured Elstera sp. | reverse complement strand
GCGTGACTTCGACACCGCATTTCTCGCAGATGATGCCGCGATACTTCATGCGCTTGTACTTGCCGCACAGGCACTCGTAATCCTTGATCGGGCCAAAAATGCGGGCGCAGAACAGGCCGTCGCGCTCCGGCTTGAAGGTCCGGTAGTTGATCGTCTCGGGCTTCTTCACCTCGCCATAGGACCATGAGCGGATACGCTCCGGGCTGGCGATCGAGACCTTGATCTCGTCAAAGCTTTGCGGGCTGGTGACCTGGCCGAACAGATTCATCAATTCGTTCATGTCTTGCTCCTACCGGTTTTATGCGGGGACCGGACCCAACTGAAAAACTTGACCCCTTCGGCGTAAATCACGCCGAAGGGGGAATAGTGGCTCGCCAACTACGGCGCGATGACTTCCTGGTTCAGCTCGACATTCAGGCAGAGCGAACGGAGTTCCTTCACCAACACGTTGAAGGATTCCGGGATACCCGCCTCGAAATTGTCGTCGCCGCGCACGATCGCCTCGTAAACCTTGGTACGGCCCGACACGTCGTCGGACTTCACCGTCAGCATTTCCTGCAAGGTATACGCAGCACCGTAGGCTTCGAGCGCCCAGACCTCCATTTCGCCGAAACGCTGTCCGCCGAACTGCGCCTTACCACCGAGCGGCTGCTGGGTAACCAGGCTGTACGGGCCGATCGAACGCGCATGGATCTTGTCATCGACCAGATGATGCAGCTTCAGCATATAGATGTAGCCAACCGTCACCTTACGGTCGAACGGCTCACCCGTACGCCCGTCCATGAGAACCACCTGACCGGACGAGGCCAAGCCCGCCTCACCCAGCACACGGACGATATCTTCTTCGCTGGCTCCATCGAAGACGGGGCTGGCGAAGGGCACGCCGCGGGTCAGGTTGGACGCAAGCTCGCCGACCTGTTCGTCGTTCAGGTTCTCGATCTCACGGGCATACTCATCGGCATCGTAGATCGTCTTCAGATGGGTGCGCATCGGGGTCATGTCGCCCTCTTTGCGTACCTTCGTCAGTAAGGCGCCGATCTGCTTGCCAAGGCCGGACGAGGCCCATCCCAGATGCGTCTCCAGAATCTGCCCGACATTCATGCGGCTTGGCACGCCCAGCGGATTCAGCACGATGTCGACATGGGTCCCGTCTTCCAGGGCCGGCATGTCTTCGATCGGCGTAATCCGGCTGATCACACCCTTATTGCCGTGACGGCCGGCCATCTTGTCGCCCGGCTGCAGCTTGCGCTTCACCGCGACGAAGACCTTGACCATCTTCATGACGCCCGGCGGCAATTCATCGCCGCGCTGCGGCTTCTCGACCTTGTTCTCGAACCGCTTGTTCAAGCGATCGAGACTGTCATCGAACTGCTTCTTCAGCGCCTCGATATGGTCGGACACGGCATCATCGGCGACGCCGATCTGGCGCCACTGACCGGTGGTGAGTTCACCCAGCATAGCTTCCGTTACCGGAGCGCCGGCCTTGGTGCCCTTCGGACCGTTCGAGACGATCTGGCCGATCAGCAATTCTTTCAAGCGATTGAAGAAGCTGCGTTCCAGGATCGCGCGTTCGTCGTCGCGGTCCTTGGCCAGGCGTTCGATTTCGGCGCGTTCGATGGCGAGCGCGCGCTCATCCTTGTCGACGCCACGGCGGGAGAAGACGCGGACCTCAACGACCGTACCGGACACGCCGGGCGGCACGCGGAGCGAGGTGTCGCGAACATCGGACGCCTTTTCACCGAAGATCGCACGCAGCAGCTTTTCTTCCGGCGTCATCGGCGACTCGCCCTTGGGCGTCACCTTGCCCACCAGAATGTCGCCATGCTTGATCTGGGCGCCGATGCGAATCACGCCGCTCTCGTCCAGATCCCTCAGCGCGTGTTCGCTCACGTTGGGAATGTCGCGCGTGATCTCCTCGGGACCGAGCTTGGTGTCGCGGGCCTCGATCTCGAACTCCTCGATGTGCACCGAGGTGTAGTAGTCCTCGCGCACCAGCTTTTCGCTGATGAGGATGGCGTCCTC
>CAIZEE010000349.1 GCA_903931835.1 uncultured Elstera sp. | reverse complement strand
GTTATCGAGTGCCCCTCAGTTTCTGAAGGGGTCTAAGGATGCGTTCCAGCAAAAGTCACAATTCTATTCTTTTCGCGCGATATATCTCGCTCGCCTGCTTAAGCGCATCTGTGCTGGTTGGGCCGGGCGGCTTAGCTCTGGCCGCAGACGTCGCCGATACGAGCAGCGACGAAATCGGCTCCATCGTCATCACCGACACCAAGACGACGCGCTCATCGGTCGATATCGGCGCCACCGAGTTGCAGGCCTACCTGCCCGGCGTCAGCCCGCTGAAGGCGATTGAGACCCTGCCAGGCGTGGTTTACGAAACGGCCGATCCTTGGGGCAATAACGAGCAAAACATGTCGCTCGTGATCCATGGCTTCACCTCTCAGCAGCTTGGCTACACGCTGGACGGCGTGCCGCTTGGCGACCAGCAATATGGCAATTACAACGGGCTTTCGGTTTCGCGCGCGGTCAGCAGCGAGAATGTCGATCGGGTTGAACTATCCAGCGGCGCGGGCTCGCTCGGCGTCGCCTCGACCAGTAATCTCGGCGGCGCCATCGAAACCTTTACCCGCGCGCCCTCCCATGATTTCGGCGTCGAGCTCCGCCAGACCGTCGGCTCCTACGCGACCTCGCGTAGCTTTGCCCGTGTCGATTCCGGCGATGTGGGCGGGGATAACCGCCTCTATGTGTCTTATCTGCGCCAAGACGCGACCGCCTGGGATTTCGACGGAAAGCAGCATGACGATCAGGTCAACGTTAAATTCGTCCATAACGATTCGTTCGGCCGGCTGACGCTGTTCGCCGACTGGGACAATAAGTATGAGCCGAATGAAGACGCGACCGCTTACGGCAACCAACAGACGGCGGCGGCGGCCTCCTATCTGCCGTACACGCGACCGTTCATCTATCCGAACCTGCCGGCAGCCCTTAGCTATCTGAGTGCCGCTGGTGCACCGCCTGCCGCCTACGGCAACAATTTCTCGAACTATTTCAGCGCTGCGCAGCGCGAGGATGAGCTGGTCTACGCGCAATACGACGTGCATCCGCTCGACTCGCTGACCTGGTCCAATCAGGCCTATTTCCACAATGATCGCGGCCGCGGCATCGTCGCCGGTCCGGTCAATCAGGCGGGTCTGCCTGGCCTGTTCGGGATCTATTTCCCGGGCCAGAATCTGGTCAAGGATTTTGGCGGCACGGGCTACGAAGTGCGCACGACCGAGTACTCGATCGATCGCGTTGGTCTGCGCTCGACGGTCAACTGGACCGGCTATGACCAGGATGTCGAACTCGGCCTGTGGTACGAGAACAACCAATCATCGCAATATCGCCGTTGGTATCCGTTCTCGTTGGCGAATAACGATCTGAACCCGTATAGCGTGCCGACGTCGCCTCTCTTCACCCAGTATGGCTTCAATTTCACCACTGATGACGTGCAGGTGCATTTGCAGGATCAGTGGCAGATCACACCCGACCTGCTGCTGCAAGCCGGTTTCAAATCAAGCCTGCAGACGGCGGGCGATACGGTCGTGGTGCAACAGCAGAACCTGCCCGCGACCAATCCGCCGGTGCATTACCCGACCGGCTCGATCACGTCGGATAACGGCTTCCTGCCGCAGGCCGGAGCGGTATGGGACGTGACGCCAGACGACCACATCTTCGTCAACGTGCAGAAAAACCTGCGTCAATTCATTCCCTACGGTGCCGGCAGCAATTACTACGGCACTTCGCCCTGGAGCCTTGGCAGCCAGGCGGCATTCGACCTGTTCAAGGCGACCGCCCAGCCGGAAACCTCATGGACCTATGAGGCCGGCATCCGCAGCAAGTGGGATCTGGGCGACGGATTTTTGACCGGGATCGAGGGCCAGGCGAATTACTACCATGTCGATTTCTCGAACCGGCTGCTCAACGTCGCGACCTATAATTTCATCAATCCCAATCCCGCCATCCTGGTGAATGTCGGCGGTGTCACCACGGACGGCGCCGATGTTGCGGTCACGCTGCATTTTGGCCCGCATTTCCAGTTCTATGACGCGATCTCCTACAACAGTTCGACCTATGCCTCGAACTACACCACTGTTTCGGGCGGCGTGAGCACGACGGTGGCGACAGCCGGCAAGACCGTTCCACTGGAGCCGAACGCGCTCGACAAGTTCATCTTCGGCACCAATTTTGGCCCCTTCGAAGCGCAGCTGAATGGCGATTTCATCGGTCGCCGTTTTGCCAGCTATCTGAACGATCAGGTGGTGCCAAGCACTCTGGTGTTCGGTCTGGAGGCGAGCTACACGCTTGATGGCGCGATGCTGGATGGCGTCGCCCGGCGCCTGAAGCTGAGTTTCAACATCACGAACCTGGGTAATGAGCGCGGCATCTCGACCGCCGTTGTCACCGGCAATTCGGGCGGCTATCAGGCCTATCCGCTGCCGCCGCGCATGGGCTTCGCCACCCTGGCTGCGACGTTCTAGAGTACGATCGCTTTAGGTTGCCTCAACCTAAGGCGATCGGAGGCCCTACAGATTATCCTTGTTGAAGCCGCTGCGCAGGCTTGCCTGTGCAGCGGCCAACCGCGCGATCGGCACGCGGAAGGGCGAGCACGAAACATAGTCGAGCCCAACCTCGTCGCAGAAGGCGATCGACGCCGGATCGCCGCCATGTTCGCCGCAAATGCCGAGCTTCAAATCTGGGCGTGCGATGCGGCCGCGTTCGGCGGCGATGCGGATCAGCTCGCCCACACCTTCCTGGTCAAGCGTCACGAACGGATCTTCCTCGAGCAGTCCTTCGCGGATATAGGCCTGCAGGAACCCGCCGGCGTCGTCACGGCTTAACCCAAAGCTCGTCTGAGTCAGATCATTGGTGCCGAAGCTGAAGAATTCGGCGCTCTCCGCGATTTGGCGCGCTTGAAGGGCGGCACGAGGCAGCTCGATCATGGTGCCGACCAGATAGGTGAAGGTAAGGCCGGACTCGGATTCGACCTCTTTTGCCACGCGCTTCACCAGCTCGTGCAGCAGGACAAATTCCTTCGCTGTCGCAATCAGCGGAATCATGATTTCGGGCACGATCTCGGCACTATCGCTCTTCTTGATCTCGACCAGCGCCTCAAAAATCGCTCGGACCTGCATCTCATAGATTTCGGGATAGGTCACGCCAAGCCGACAGCCGCGATGGCCCAGCATCGGGTTGCTTTCGTGCAGCAATTGCGCACGGGCGCGCAGTGCCGCGATCGGCACGCCGGACGAGTTCGCCACCTCGTTCAGATCAGCCTCGGTATGCGGCAGGAATTCGTGCAAGGGCGGGTCGAGCAGACGGATCGTCACCGGCAATCCGACCATGATGCGGAACAACTCGACGAAATCGCTGCGCTGCATCGGCAGGATTTTCGCGAGAGCCGTGCGACGCCCGGCGACGGTGTCGGCCAGGATCATCTCGCGCACGGCGACGATGCGGGAGGCGTCGAAGAACATATGCTCGGTGCGGCACAGCCCGATACCCTCGGCGCCGAATTTCCGGGCGGTACGTGCATCAAGCGGCGTTTCAGCATTGGCGCGGATTTTCAGGCGACGGATCTTGTCGGCCCAGCCCATCAGCGTGGCGAAATCACCCGATAATTCGGGCTGCACGGTCGGCACTTCGCCGGCGAAGACTTCGCCCGACGCGCCATCGATAGTGATGACATCGCCCTGCTTCACCTGGATGTCACCCGCCGTGATCGTGCCCTTGGCGTAATCGACGCGCAGATCGCCGCAACCGGCAACGCAAGGGCGCCCCATGCCGCGCGCAACGACCGCCGCGTGGCTGGTCATGCCGCCGCGCGTGGTCAGGATGCCACGGGCCGCATGCATGCCGTGAATGTCTTCGGGACTGGTTTCGATACGGACCAGGATGACCTTCTCGCCCCGTGCCGACAGGCTTTCCGCCTCATCCGCCGTGAACACGACCTTACCCGACGCTGCACCGGGTGAGGCTGGCAGGCCCTTCGCGATCAGCTTGCGCGGCGCATCGGGATCGAGTGTCGGATGCAGGATCTGATCGAGGCTGCGCGGCTCGATCCGCTTGATCGCCTCCGCCTCGTCAATCAAGCCCTCGCGCGCCATATCGACGGCGATCTTGAGCGCCGCTGCCGCCGTGCGTTTGCCGCTACGCGTCTGCAGCATGAAGAGCTTGCCCGATTGCACGGTGAACTCGATGTCCTGGACATCGCGGTAATGCTGTTCCAGGCGCAGGCGGACGGCGTTCAATTGCCCGAACACTTCGGGCATCGATTCTTCCATCGACGGCAAGGTGCTGTTCTGCGCCTCACGGCCCTTGATGGTCAGCGATTGCGGCGTGCGGATGCCGGCGACGACATCCTCGCCCTGCGCATTGACCAGATATTCGCCATAGAACGCGTTCTCGCCGGTCGAGGGATTGCGTGTGAAGGCAACGCCGGTGGCACAATCACCGCCCATATTGCCGAATACCATCGCCTGGACGTTGACGGCTGTGCCCCAATCCTCCGGGATATCATTGAGCCGGCGATAGACGATCGCGCGCTGGTTCATCCAGCTTGAGAACACGGCGCCGATCGCACCCCAGAGCTGCTCGTTCACATCATCGGGGAAGTCGCGATCGAGTGCGTCCCGCACCTCGCGCTTATAATCGACCACCAGCCGGCGCAGATCATCGGCATCGAGTTCGGTGTCGAGCGAGACGCCCTTGTCGTCCTTATGCCGGTTCAGAATCTCCTCAAACTGCTCGTG
>CAIZEE010000348.1 GCA_903931835.1 uncultured Elstera sp. | reverse complement strand
CCGCCGGCATTTGGGGCTGGTCGGCCGACCCCTGAAGCTTGAGGAAAAACAGGCTGCCGCTGCGACCGGGCAGATCCGCCTGGCCTACGCCTATCAGGCAGCCCTTGCCCGCCATCATCTGACCGTCGCGCAAATCCTGCTGACGCTTGAGGATACGGAGGAGCGGCGTCGGCATCTCAATGGCCGCGCCACCATGCAGACCTTGCTGGCGCTCGGCGCCGTGCCGATCATCAATGAGAACGATACGGTTGCCACGTCAGAAATCCGCTTTGGTGATAATGACCGGTTGGCCGCCCGCGTCGCCCAGATGATCAGCGCCGATACGCTGGTGCTGCTATCCGATATCGATGGACTTTACACCGCCGATCCGCGCTGCGATCAGGCCGCGCGGCACCTGCCGGTCGTCACCGAAATCACCCGCGATATCGTCGGCATGGCCGGCGAAGCGCCGCCGGGATACAGCTCCGGCGGCATGGTGACGAAGATCGAGGCGGCACGCATGGCGGTTGCTGCCGGCTGCCGCATGGCGATTGCGTCCGGAACCGGCCCAATCCGCTGGCGGCCCTCGCTGACGGTGCGCGCTGCACCTGGTTCATGCCCTCGGCCGAGCCGCTGGCCGCGCGCAAAAGCTGGATTGCCGGATCGCTGAAGCCGGTGGGGCGTCTCACCGTCGATGCCGGCGCCGCGGCGGCTTTGCGGGCCGGAAAGAGCCTGCTGCCTGCCGGCGTCACCGCCGTCGAGGGCGATTTTGATCGCGGCGATGCGGTGCTGGTGCTGGATAGCGACCGGGCGATATTGGGGCGCGGTCTGGTTGCCTATCGCAGCGATGTGGCCCGCCAGATCGCCGGCCATAAAACCAGTGAAATCGAACAGACGCTCGGCTACCGTGGCCGCATGGAAATGATTCACCGCGACGACCTCGTGCTGGATGGCAACCGCGCCAATACCGATCCTGCGGGCGTCATATCGTGACCCAAGTGGCCGAGGCTGCGATCGAGACAACCGAGATCGCCGAACTCGGCCGCCGTGCCCGCGCCGCCAGCCTCGCGCTGACCCGGACGACAGCGGAGCAGCGCCGCGATGGATTGCTCGCAGCCGCTGCTGCGATCCGGGCCGCAGCCCCTGAAATTCTTGACGCCAATGCGCGCGATTGTGCGGCCGCGACTGGCCTGACCGATGCCTCGCGCGATCGACTGGTGCTGGATGCCAAGCGCGTCGCAGCAATGGCGGATGGGGTTGAGGCTGTCGCCCGGCTGCCCGATCCGCTGGGCGTCGAACTCGCCCGCTGGACCCGGCCGAACGGGCTCGACATTGCGCGCATCAGCGTGCCGCTCGGCGTCATCGGCATCATCTATGAATCCCGGCCCAATGTGACGGCGGATGCGGGATCGCTCTGCCTCAAATCAGGCAATGCGGTGATCCTGCGCGGCGGTTCGGAAAGTTTCCTCAGTTCAGCCGCCATCGTCGCTGCCCTCCGCGCCGGTATCGCCAGGGCAGGTTTGCCGGTCGATGCGATTCAAAGTGTCCCGACCCGTGACCGGCGGGCGGTCGGACAGATGCTGAAACTATCCGAGTATATCGACGTGATCGTGCCGCGTGGCGGTCGCTCGCTGATCGCCCGGGTGATGGACGAGGCGCGCATGCCGGTGATGGCGCATCTCGACGGCAATTGTCACATCTACATTCATGCCGCCGCCGATCTCGCCAAGACACGCTCGATCGTGCTGAACGCCAAATTGCGGCGCACCGGCGTGTGCGGGGCGGTCGAGGGTCTGGTGGTCGATCGGTCGGTGCTGCACAGCCATCTGAAGCCCGTATTGGACGATCTGATTGCCGGTGGCTGCGAGATCCGGGGCGATGCGGCGACGCGTGCACTCGATACCCGCGTTTTGCAGGCGACCGAGGAAGACTGGTCGACCGAATATCTCGACGCGATCATCTCGGTGAAGGTGGTGGACGGGGTTGAGGATGCGATCGCGCATATCAACACCTATGGCTCGCACCACACCGATGCCATTCTGACGGAGGATGAGGCGGCGGCATCGCTGTTCACCGCCGGCGTCGACAGCGCGATCGTGCTGGTCAATGCCTCGACCCAATTTGCCGATGGCGGGGAGTTTGGCTTTGGTGGGGAGATCGGCATTTCGACCGGCAAGCTGCATGCGCGCGGGCCGGTGGGTGCCGCTCAACTCACCAGCTATAAATACATCGTGCGCGGTACCGGCCAGGTGCGACCCTGACCCTTATCCGGGCGGCGGCCAAGCTTGGCAATTACCGCAACGCCCGGCTGCGCATCGGTCTGCTGGGCGGATCGTTCAATCCTGCGCATGACGGGCATCGGCATTTGAGCCTGCTCGCGATCCGCTGCCTCCATCTCGACGCGGTGTGGTGGCTGGTCTCGCCGCAGAACCCGCTAAAGCCGAAGAAGGGCATGGCGCCGCTGAAAGCTAGGCTGGCTACTGCCCGCGCGGTCGCCTCACACCCCCGGTTGGTCGCAACCGATATTGAGACGGATCTGGGAACCGTCTACACCGCTGAGACGCTGATCGCCCTGCGGTCGTTGTTCCCGAAACTGCAATTCATCTGGCTGATGGGGGCGGATAATCTCAGCCAGATCGATCAGTGGGAGGCGTGGGAACAGATCTTTCACACCGTGCCCATTGCGGTTTTCGCCCGACCTTCTTACTCTGTTAAGGCATTATCGGCGAAGGCAGCCCACCGTTTTCAGCGATTTCGGCTGCGCGAGCGTCAGGCATCACGGCTTGGTTACGGCCGGTTGCCGAGTTGGGTATTCTTGCACACGCGTCTTCATCCGGCTTCGGCCAGCCTCATCCGGGCGGCTGCCGAGCACAAGGCCGGCAAGCACAAGAAGGGCCGTGAGGCCCGGTTCCGGGGGAGGATTACGTAATAGAAAAGCACGAAAGCGGCAAATCAGGATCGGACGAGGCCGTTGTCGACAGGCAACTCTCGCTGGTTCTAGAACAGCTCGACGATGACAAGGCCGAAGGGATCGTCACCATTCCGATGGCCGGTAAATCGAGCTTCGCCGATTACATGGTGATTGCAAGCGGTCGCTCCTCGCGCCAGGTCGGCGCCATGGCCGAGCATCTCGAAATGAAGCTGAAGGAAAACGGCGCTGCCCGCATCGCGGTGGAGGGTGCTGCCTTAGGCGATTGGGTGCTGATCGATACCGGCGACATCATCATCCATCTGTTCCGGCCGGAAATCCGCACCTTCTACAATCTGGAAAAGATGTGGGGCGTGGAAATCCCGATTGAGGTCTCCGACGGCTCCGCCGCCGCGTGAGCCTGCTTGCGCATCCTCGTCATCGCTGTCGGTCGCACCCGCGACGCCGGGTTCAAGGCGCTGTGGCAGGATTATGCGGGGCGCTGCCAGCCGCCGCTTGAGCTCCGCGAAGTCGAGGACAAGAAGCGCGGCTCACCTGCGGAGGTGAAGGAGCGGGAAGGCCAATTGCTTCTGGCCGAAATTCCCGACCGCGCGATCGTCGTCGCCTTGGATCAACGCGGCCGTTCCCTCACCAGCCTCGCCTTCGCCCGCCAGATCGAAAACTGGGCCGAACGCGGCGCCGATCTCGCTTTTCTGATCGGCGGCGCCGATGGTCTCAGCGAGGCGGTGCTGGCGCGCGCCGATGAGAAGCTCTCGCTCGGCGCCATGACCCTACCGCATCAATTGGCGCGCGTCGTTATCGCGGAACAGATCTACCGCGCTGGCACGATCCGGGCGGGACATCCGTATCATCGCGAATAGCGGAATTACTGCGCCAGTTTGCGCGGATCGATCCCCTTGCCGAGCGTATAGGACGAGCCAACGGCACTGACGACGGCCGTCTTGCGCGTCAGCCCCGTCGCCGCGCGCAACCGGAAGGTCGCCTCCAGCCCGGTACAATGGCCGGCGAGCAACGCCTCAAGCCCATATTCCTTGAGCTTCGCCCCAGTCCACTCAAGCTGCTGATCGGATGCGGCAAACAAATGGATGCCGCCGACCAGCGCATGGATCGGTTTCGGGCCCAGGATTTGGCGCGCGTATTCGACGATATTGATCACGCCGGCATGGCCGCAGCCGGTCAGGATAACCGTCCCCTGATCCGTCTCGAACAACAGCGGCGAATCTTCCGGCACATTGTCCTCGATCAGCGTATCCGCGACTTTCAGCGACAGGCCGGGCGACCAGTTCTTCTCAACGTTTGGCCGGGGCACCGGGCCGGCGAACCAGACGCCCGGCCAAAGCTCCGTCGGCTTATCGTGCACGATGAAGACGCCGCCCGTGGCGAGGTACTGGTCACGGATGTCCTTCAGCCCGTTTCTATCCTCGCCGGCGGCGTTCAAGCGCGGCTCAAAGACGCGAGCGCCGACATGAACCCGGCTCATCGCTTTCGGGTTCTGCGCCATCAAATCGTGCCGCAGCGTCATCAGCCCGCCGACATGATCCCAATGGTTATGGGACAGCACGACATCCTCAACATCCGACAGATCGATATGGAGGATCTTGGCGTTCTTCAGCACCAGATCGGACGAGGCGCCGGTGTCATAGAGGATCTTGTGCCCGTCGACCTCGACCAGCGCCGAATATCCCCATTCGCCCTGCGCGTCCTCAGACAGATTGGTGACGAGGACAGTGATCTTCAGCGCTTGAACCGGCTTGGCGTGTGCGGGTGGTAGCAGCAATGCCACCATCGCCAAAACCAAGGCCGCGCTGCGCCAGGAGTCCTTGAGAAATCGCATCATTTGGGCAGGCTGTAGCTGAAGACGTAATTATGCTTGCCGCCGGTGATCTCGAGCGTCAGCTCGCCGACAATGCCGGTGAGGTCGCCGGTGCCCGATCCAGGCACGGTCTTGATGCTCAAGCTCGGATGGCCGTTATCCATGGTTCCGGTGTGCTGAAGCGCGAAACTGCCGCTCTTGCCGCGCACCGTGCCGGTCACGCGCTCCATTGCGACATAGCCCGCCGATCCGCTGGGATTACCGACCGCCAGCATTTCGCCGACGCTGGTTCCGTCGATATCGCCGTGGAATTGCTTGGTTAGTGAAAACCGGCCGACTGGATCATCCGGCGCGCTCTCAGGTTTCATCTGGACGTCGAAACTGCCCTTGGCTTGCGCGGTCATGGGTGGTTTGCTTTCTGTACGGGCCGGTGCGGGTATGGCCTGAGAATGGGCGACCATCGGGAGCGCCAGCGCGCAACAAAAGGCGATCATCCGAATCATCGGCGGAGCTTGCCACTGCGCCCGACGATCCGCAAGAAGCGAGCCCGTCCCTCCGCCTGTCCTCGTATAGTGTTAGTGCCAATCCGGCACTCGGTGACCAATAGAGATTGTTTTTGTTTTGTTTAACAAATGAGCCATCATTAAAGGCTCAATAATCTGACGCTGCGAGGATCTGATGCGTCTGGCTTTACCGCGTATGAGTCTGAGCTGGAAGCTGACGGTTCTCAGCCTCACTGGCATGGCGTCACTCGCCGCCGTGCTGATCACGATCGCACTGATACGGGTCAGCGACAACATGGCGGCTGAGGCGACCGCGCGCCAGGCCAGCAACATGGCGGTTGCCTGGGATGTCGTCAGGGCCAAGGGCGGGGACTTCTCACTGAAGGATGGCAAGCTCTTCATCGGCGACGTTGTTCTGAACGACAACGAGGCGCTGGTCGACCATATCCGCGATCTTGTTGGTGGCGTGGCGACTGTCTTTATGGCCGACGTTCGCGTCGCAACGAATATCAAAAAACCCGACGGCACCCGATCGGTCGGCACGAAACTGGCGCAAGGCCCGGTCTGGCAGGCGATCTTTCAACAGCACACGCCGTATCAGGGCGTGGCCGATATTTTGGGCAAGTCCTATTACGCGCGCTACGAGCCGATCCTGGATCGGTCGGGTGAGGTCATCGGCTGTTTGTTCGTTGGCTTGTCCCGAGCCGACTTCCTGGCAACGACCGAGGCTCTGCGGCTCGACATCATCAAGGTGTCCGTGCTGATCACCTTGGGCTTCGGGCTCATCATGTTTCTGATCATGCGGCGCAGCTTCGGCGGATTGGTTGCGGTACAGTCCGCGCTGGCGCGCATCGCCGGCGGCGATCTGTCGGGCACCGTACCCTGCCTTGATCGCCGCGACGAAATCGGCCGGATTGCGGAGGCTGTGCTGGTGCTGCGTGACAATGCGCATCAAAGTGCTGAATTGCGGGCATCGCAGGAGTTGATCAAGCAGCAGTCGGCGGCCGAACGCAAACAAACGCTCAATCTGCTTGCCGACCGGTTTGAAGCGCGGGTGATCGAGGTTGTGCAATTGGTGGCGTCCTCCTCGGGCGCGCTCGAAGGAACCGCGCAATCGATGTCGGTCGACGCATCGCAATCGGTCGTCACCGTGGCTCATGTGACCGAGGCAGCAGAGCAAGCGACGGCGAATGTCGAGAGTGTAGCTGCAGCCGCAGATGAGCTGTCGTCCTCAATCGTTGAAATATCGCGTCAGATGAGCGAGTCGACCCGGATCTCCGACGTCGCTTCGCAGGCTGCCGAGCGCGCCAATGCAATGGTCCAGCGGCTTTCCGCCTCGGCGACCCGTATTGGCGAGTTCGTGACGATGATCCGTGATATCGCCTCCCAGACCAATTTGCTCGCCCTTAATGCTACAATCGAGGCGGCGCGGGCCGGCGAGGCGGGCAAGGGGTTCGCAGTGGTGGCGAGTGAGGTAAAGTCGCTAGCCAGCCAGACCGGTAACGCGACCGAGCAGATTACTAGCCAGATCACTTCCGTGCAGGAGGAAACCCAGCGGACCGTTGAAGCGATCACGGAGATCACCTCGGTGATTGGCCAGATGCAGCAGATCTCCTCGGGGGTTGCTGCTGCGATCGAGGAGCAAGGCGCTGCGACCCAGGAAATCGCCCGTAACGTTGAGCGGGCGGCGCAAGGTACGAAGGACGTCTCCAACAATATTGAAGGCGTCTCGGAAAATGCCCGCAAGACCGGAAATGCCGCCCAACACGTGCTGAAATCGGCGACCGAACTCGCGGCTAATTCGGCCAGTTTGCGCGGTGAGCTGACTGGTTTTCTGTCCGAAATTCGGGCTTCCTGACCGATATCGGGCACGATTCAGCGCCGATTTTCTGCGGCGACCAGCGGGAATGCCCGCCTACCTTTGCTCCGCATGCAACCCAGGCCAAAGCCTACTGTTACGGTCTTGTAAAATCGCCACCCCCTATGCCATGTACTAGGCGCGCCGCGCTTGGCGTTTTTAACCCCCGGTTCGCTCCATGATCGCTGCCCGTCGCCCCGTCGTTTTATGCATCCTGGATGGCTGGGGTGAGCGTCCGGCGGCGCCTGATAATGCGATCGGCCTGGCGCGCAAGCCCAATTGGGATCGGCTGTTGGCGACATGCCCGCGCGGAACCCTGAATGCTTCCGAGACGTTTGTCGGCCTGCCCAGGGGGCAGATGGGCAAT
>CAIZEE010000347.1 GCA_903931835.1 uncultured Elstera sp. | reverse complement strand
TCTCCGGCGTGATGAAATCGACCACCACACTCGAAGCCTTGTGCCGCGGGTCAGCCTGATAACCGCCTTTGCCGGCATGGGCGACGCCGACCTCGATCATTACATGGCTGGGCGGGCTGAACCGACAGATCTGCCAACGGTCGCAGGGCACATCGGCGGCCAATCCATTGGCCTTGAGCGCGTTGGCCCAGACGGGCGGCGGCAGGATATTCTCCATGAAGCGGCTGGTCACCACCTCGTCACCCTCGACCTTGGTGGTGTCTGAATCTGATCAATGATGCTGCCGGTAAGGTACTGGTCGGTAACTGATGCCTGAACATTGCTCACGTTACTGAAGCTAAAATTTATTTGCGCCGCCAATTGACTGATGATTGTCGCGACGTCGTTCTTACCTTTGAAGCTGTTCGCTGCTGCCGCGGTGGACTTTTCATAAAAGCCCGCCAAGTTCCATGTCACGTGTGACGTTCCTGGCAAGGGCCCGTATTCGTTCGTTCCAGAAATGCTGTTCGCCGCTGAATATTCCAAGAAACGGGAGTCAACCACGGTATAATTGGCCTCGACCCCAAACCCGCTCCAATAGCCTGGAAGCATTTTAAACTGCTCGTGGAAAGCAAGTTCCAATCCACGATCATAGGCGGAGGGAATATTGAAGTAGGAGGTGATGAAGGCATCCGTCGCATCGCTGGGAAGCTGGGCGGCGGTCAACAAGGCGCCCGAAGTGATGTGCTGGATCCGGGGCGCAATGTAGTTTGAGAACTCCTTGTCGAAGAGCGCCGCCTGGAAAATTCCTCCGGTCGGCAGGTAATATTCGAATGAAAGGTCGAAATTGTCGCCTGTGATCGGCTTCAATTGGGCATTCCCCTCTGTGACATAGTAGGTGCCCGGTCCACCGGAGTAAGACCCGCCGCCAGCGGTCGCCACCTGCAGGAAACCTGGTCTGCTGAGACCCGTTGAATATATCGCTCGCACCACCATTGACGGCGAAATATTGTATTTCACTTGGGCCGTCGGCAAAACATCAGTATAGGATTTTGAGAGGGTTTGGCTGTCTGTATATTTGGCGTCAGTACTCTCCACCCGCGCACCAGCTAGGAAATTCCACTTTCCGATGTCGACGATATATTCTCCGTATCCGGCCTCAACATTCTCTTTCGCCTCCAAGGCGCCGTTGTCGCTCAGGCTCAGACCCGAAGCTTCACCCGCCAAGATATTGCGGATCGCATAGCGGTCGATAAAGGGCCCGTTCGAATAGTATCCGTCATAATAGATGTTGGCCGCTGAGGAAGCCGCCGCAAGGTTAAGTGAAGGGGCGGTGATTCCGTCCACCGTGAACGAGTCGATGGTCTTGTCACGAAGCCTGGCCTCGAACCCAATTTTCACTGTGTCCTTGTCCCCCAGAAGATGAAGTGGGGTTTGCATATTGGCGGCGTACGACCATTCCTCGTCCACGTCGTTTTCAGTGCTGTTCTTGATGCTGGAGAGGTTATAATTGCTAGCCGCACTGGGGTTAAACCCAGTCGGGTAGGTAAAGCTCGGATACCGCGCATCGGTCGTGTTGTTATATTCGATGGCGAAGGTTGGCCCCTTAAATGTCGCGCCAATATTGTACGGAATAGAGAAGGTGGCGCGACTATATGAGGCCCGATAATCAATCAGGGTCTGGTTGAATTGGTCTTTCCCACCCACGGCCAGGACGGTGTTTCGGTGCGTTTCTTGCTCGTCCGTTGAGGTCTCGCGGGCCTGAGCGCTATCGATGAAAGTCACGCCGTCGCTCAAGGTTGGCAGGGACCCGGAGGCCGTTTCCGCCCCACCCATATTGCGTAGCAGATAGAAGTTTTTGTGCACCGCTTCTGTATAGCCCGCAATGACGATCCGCGCATAATATTGGTGATCATCATTGGGTGTGAAATCAAACTCCCCGCCATAACTGAAGCGGCGACGATGGTAGTCATAGCGGCGAAAATCATAGCCACTGACCGCCTTTCCGCGAATGCCCGCATTGGCGGTGGCGTTCACAGAGGTATCGTCGACATAGCTCTCTTCCATATCGTCAATGCCGCGACGATCATCTTTGCGCGAGCCGAAAATAACGAAAGAAAAGGGGGTGGGGTTTGAAACAAAGCCAGAGGCGACGCCGTCGTGCTCGTCCATCCCCTTCACGCTCAGCCTACCGCCTTGCAAGCCGAAAGCGAGGCCCGCAGAAAACTCGGCGTCGAACGGGCCTGTGTGATCGTGGAGCGGCTCATAACCCCAGCCCAAGGTCGCGTTAAGGAAGGGCTTTGAAATGTGAGCGGCGGAACGCGGCGTCAATTCGACGATGCCGCCGAGGCCTTCGCCCTCTTGCTCTGGCAAACGGGTCTTTGTGACGACGATGCCGTCGATCGCGCCGCTTGGAACCGTGTCAAATTCTACGGCGCGTCCTGAGGTTGACGCAGCGGTTCCACCGGCATTGGTATTCAAAAGAACAATGCCGCCAAAAGTCGCGCCGTTTAGGTTGGCGTCAATGCCACGAATATTGACGAAGCGGCCCTCGCCTGTGTCACTGGACAGCGAGACGCCGGGAATGCGTCCTAAGGCTTCGGCAGCGTTAAAATCGGGGTATTTCTCGATGGTTTCAATCGACTGAACATTGACCATGTTGAGCGACTGCTGCTGTCTCTGACGGGCAATGACCTCCTCGCGAGGCGCGACGACAATCACGCTTTGGACTGTCGCGCTGCTGCTTTGG
>CAIZEE010000346.1 GCA_903931835.1 uncultured Elstera sp. | reverse complement strand
GCCGAGGCAGCCTGACACCTTAACCAACCGACCTGTGGGGGCTGGCTTTGGCCGGCTCCCGCAACACTTGCCCGCTCCGCTTTCGCTCCTGCGCCAAAGGTAAAGGAGGATTCCCTCGCTTGAGCACAGACTCGGACAAAGAGGAGACATCCCCATGAAGCCCCGTCATGACATCTACGCCACCGTCACGGACCAACTCGTCGCGGCCATCGAGGCCGGAGCCGGCGATTCGCGGATGCCCTGGCACCATTCCGGCGCGCCTGTCATGCGCCCGACCAGCGTTGCCGGGCGTCGCTATTCCGGCATCAATCGCCTGGTCCTGTGGGCCACGGCTGATGCCTGTGGCTATGCCTCGGGCACTTGGGCCACGTATCAGCAGTGGCAAACAAGCGGGGCGCAGGTCCTGAAAGGACAGGTCGGCACCCATGTCATCCTCTGGAAGAAAGTGGAGCGCGGCGACGCTGCGGCGGAGGTTGGCGGCGAGGGCGGGGGCAAGGCGCGGTTCTTTGCGCGCAGTTTTGTCGTCTTCAACCGCGATCAGGTCGATGGCGCTGAGGACGCGCACGACAAGGAGGTGGCGCCGGTCAGCACCTCGATCAGTGACGCCCTGGCCTTTCTCGAAGGCGTCGGTGTGCCGGTCGATTATGGGCTACACGATGCCTATTACCGGGCTGATCTCGACAAGGTGTTCATGCCCGAACGCGCGGCCTTCGATCACGATCTCGATCTGGTGTCCACACTCGCACACGAGGTCACGCACGCCAGTGGACATGTGGACAGGCTCAATCGTGAGACACTGCGCGATTACCACAAGGAACGCAGCATTCGCGCGAGGGAAGAACTCGTGGCCGAACTTGGCGCATCCTATTTGATGGCTGATCTGGGGCTGGCCTATACGCCTCGGCCCGACCACGCCGCTTACCTTGCCAGTTGGCTGAACGCGCTCCGCCATGATCCCAAAGCCATTTTCACCGCTGCCGCCCAAGCACAGGCGGCAGCCGACTGGATCCACAGCGCCCACAAGGCAGCGGCGCATCCGCTGCCGCTAGCCGCGTGAGCGGTGCGATGGCGCGCATCCCATCCTCGCCACACGGTGCGCAGGTTGCCTTGCGTAACTTGCGCGCCGTTGCACCCGACGCCTGGTTTGCGGCCTATACCGGGTTGGTTGCCGAACTCCGGCGTGAGGCGCGCCGTGACATGCGGTCGTTTGATCCTGTCCACCGTTGGCGCGGCTCCGCTGGCCGCGTGCTGCTGCACAATGCCTTTGCTGACATCGGCATCACCTCTGAGCTTGGCTTGGCGGTAATCTGGATCGGTGAGCGCATTGACTGCGATTATCGCATCCGCCGCGAATGGACCGACGCTTCCGCCGCAGCGCACCGCTGGCTCGCTGCAATAGCGCCAAGCTTCGACGCCGTCACGGCGTGCCTCGGCTGCACACCCGTCTTGCCAGAAGAGCCACGAGAACCTCGCTGGCTTGAAGCTGCCTGTTCTCCAAACATAGGAGCACCCCATGAACCAAACGCCTACCTCCGGCGACTGGCGCGCGAGCGCCTTGTGCCGAAGCACAGCCGACTGGCCCTTCGACTGGGTGGCCGAAATCACCACCGTCGATACGGCATCCCGCACCCATGCCTTCGTCGCAACGATCCGCCAAAGTGGCGTCCGGCGTGTTGATGAAGCACTGGCCAATGTCCGCATCATGGTCCGCGCGTCAGCAATGCTCCGCCTCCTCGCAAACGTCGCCCATGTCCTCGATATGAGCGATCCCGAGCATCCGGCTTTCGCCGACAGCGCGGCCGACTGCCTTGATGAATTGCTGCGTCACGAGGAGGCCATACGTGCGCTCCTCGCTGACTTCGCCCTCGGGAGTGACATCCCGGTGCTGGCACTCGCCCAATCCTGATAACGGAGCCACCCCATGGCTGATTACTATACCCAGACCTCGTTCGCGATTCAGGTGAGTGAGGATGAAACTGCGCTGATCAACGAGATCGATCCGCTTCTGCGTACCATAGCTGACGGCTTTGAGACCGCCGCAGAGGCGGAGGCCGCCTATGAGGCGACCAGCGCCCAATTCAAGGCAACCTTCCCCAAAAACGCGCATGGCGATCCCTTCTTCGAATTGACCCAACTGTTTGACGATCCAACCTGGCCCACTATCGGGTGCGACCTGGAAGCGAAGGCTTCACCCGAACGACTGGGCCACTTTCAGCTCTGGGTCAGTGGCGACGATGCGCGGCCCTTCGATCTTGCGGCGCTGCTCCAGCGGGTCTGCCCCTCCGCCCTCCCGTTCCGGTTTGGCTGGGCTTACAGTTGCTCGCGGCACAGGCTCGACGCATTTGGTGGCGGCTACATGGAAGTGCGGGCGGATCGGATCATCCGCCTGATCGACCCCGACGATCCAGTTGATCCCCGCAGCTTGGTGCTCACTGTGCGTGACCCCGAGCACGGCATTCAGTTCTGGAACAATGACAACGGCTTCGGTGCGCTCGTGAACGCCACCGTACTCAGCGACGCAGAGGCCTCAAAGGCAATGCTCCCGGTGGGTGTCGACGGCATCGAGTGGCTGGAATTGCCCACTATGCCGCGCGGACACGGTGGCTGAGCCATGACCATCCAAGGCTACAAGAACTATCGTTGCCCCCATTGCCAATCGGAGCGTTGCGAGAACGACGCCAACGCAGGCTGGGATGTCGTAACCCAGCAAAGCGTACTTTTGAGCGAATTCGATGCGCAATGGTGCAACGACTGCGGGGAGGTCACGCTCGAGGAATATGAGATCACCGACGAGCAGGAAATTGCCCGCATTGATCGTGCAAGGGCAGTTCTGGCTATCGAGGCGGCGGCGCCTTTGCTGCTCGCAGCCGCCGACGTTGCGTAAGCGAGAAAAAACCCCCACATTTTCACCGGTGATGATGCGGCTATGATTTTCCTCTCAGCTGAGGGGTAACGTAGTGCCAGGTGATGTAACGACATTCGAAACAAGTTTCGCAACGCCGGAGCGTCAACGGCCCTCGCGAATGGACGTTATTCCGGCGGGCCGAGGGCGGCGGCTTTGGTCGGCGGAGGCGAAGGCCCGGATCATCGCGGAGAGTTTTGAGCCTGGCGCGAACATTGCGCAAATTGCTCGAATCCATGATTTACTGCCCCAACAGCTTTACGCTTGGCGGCATGACCGCATTCGTGGTCGGAAATCGGGGAGAGAGCCACTGGGCTTTGCTGCGCTGATCGTCGACGAACCGGCACCGGCAGCGTCCATGGCTGACGGGTCGCCTGAGATCGTGATCCGCACCGGTGATTTGGCAATCCATGTTTCGCCGGGTGTCAGCGCCGATCACATCGGCCGGGTTCTTGCGGCGGTGAGGCAAGCGGGATGATCATTCCACCCGG
>CAIZEE010000345.1 GCA_903931835.1 uncultured Elstera sp. | reverse complement strand
GCTGCACGGGTATCACGATTAGCCTCCCGCTTAGCCCTTCTCGCCCGGGGCAGGGGAAGGTTTACCCCAGCATCGCGTCGATGCGCTCCAGCGACACGATCACAGCCCGGCCGTCCTCGCTGCCGGCGAGCAGATAGCCGCCGGATTCCGACCAGCCGAGTGTTGAGACCGGGGCGTTGCGGGTGACGCCGAGGGCGGCGCCGGAACCGGTCAAAATATCGACCACGGCGATGCTGCCGTCATCCAGGCCACAGGCGGCCAGCGTCCGGCTGGGATGGGCGGCGACTTGGGTCAGCAGCGCATCCTCATTGCCCTCGGTCAGTTCCAGCGGGGCCCGCCCTTCCGGGCCCGGGCCGTCGAAGCGCCAGCCGGCCAGAACAGGCGCGCCAGAGGCAAAGAGCAACTGGCTGTCCTTGGTCCAGGAGAGCGAGCGGATTTTGCCGGGATAGCCCGACATGCGCATCTCGTTTTTATCAGCAAGCCGCCAGACATGGATATCGCCCGATTGCGTGGCGGTCGCGATATGGCTGCCGTCGGGGGCTTGCGCCACCACCAGGTTCGAGCCCTTCCAGTCGAGGCGCGGCGGATCGGCTGGCTGTCCGGTCGTGTAGTCCCACAGCGAGATCGCATTGTAGTGTGCTACCGCAATCCGCCCGCCCAGCACATCGAATCCGGCGACCGTGCTGTCATGGGGCCCTAATTCCGTCACCGCACCCGAAACCGGATCGAGCAGGCGCAGCATCTTTCCCAAACCATAGGCCAATCGCCCATCGGGCAAGGCGAGTAAGCGTTCGACCCATTGCCCCGGATGGCGAACCCATTCGGTGATGCTGCCATCGGGCAGGATGCGCTTGATGGCGCCGTCATCGCCGGCGCTGACGAACCCGCCGCCACCCCAGGCGATCATCGCCAATATAGCGCCGTCATGCACCTTCAGCTCATGGCTGACATGGGCCTGTTCCTTGGCGAAGGTGACGCAGCGGATGCGGCCATTGCCGAGCGCGAAGCCGAAAACCTGCCCGATTTCGTCGGTCGCGACGGCGGTGACGAAATGGGAGAAGCTCCACTGGCTCGCCGTACCCGCCAGTTTCTGACCCTTATAGCCTGCCATGACTAGAGCACGCAGGCCTTGAACCCGGCCTCGAGCGCCTTGGCGTCGAGGTTGCGGCCGATGAAGACGAGGCGGCTGTGGCGGTTATCCTTCGACTTCCAGGCAAGGCCCCAATCGCTGCGGATCTGCATATGCACGCCCTGGAAGACCAGGCGTTTGGGTGCGCCCTCGACATCGATGATGCCCTTCGAGCGGAAGATATCCGCCCCCTTGTCGCGCAGGACGCCGCCGATCCATGACTGAAACTGGTCCATATCGACCGGCCGATCGAGCGAGAAGGACAGGCTGGTCACGTCCGACGCATGGTCGTGATGATGGTGGCCATGCAGGAAATGCGGCTCAATCTCTAGAATGCGATCGAGATCGAAGGCGTTGCGCCCCAGAATTTTCTTCAAATCGACCGCTGATTCCTGTGTCCGATGCAACTCGGCGAAGCCGTTGATCGAGCGGATCTTCGCCTCGGTTGCCGCCAGATCCTCTTCTGAGACCAGATCGGTCTTGTTCAGCAGGATGATATCGGCAAAGGCGATCTGCTCGACCACCTCGTGCCCGTCGGCCAGATGGTCGCCGATATGCTTGGCGTCGACCAGCGTGACGATGGCGTCGAGTTTGGTCAGGCGCTTGACATCGTCATCGACGAAGAAGGTCTGCGCGACGGGTGCGGGATCGGCCAAACCGGTCGTCTCGATGATCATCCCGTCGAACCGGTCAGCGCGCTTGGCGAGGCCGCTGATCACGCGAATCAAGTCGCCGCGCACGGTGCAGCAAACACAACCGTTGTTCATCTCGAATATTTCTTCGTCCGAGCGAACGACCAGCTGGTCATCGATGCCGAGTTCACCGAATTCGTTGATAATAACGGCGTATTTCTTGCCATGCCGTTCGGTCAGGATACGGTTGAGCAAGGTGGTCTTGCCGGCGCCAAGATAGCCGGTAAGGACGGTCACGGGGATCTGCTGCATCGAGACTCTCTAATACAAAACCGGAAAAATCGGCGCCATTGCCATAATTCTGGCATGACTGAATGGTAGTCCATCCAGCGCTGCCAAGCCAGCTTGGGGGTTGCCCAGTTATTACGGAACCCCCATCTGAGCCCCAGCAGATACGACGGGGACTCGCGTTTACAAGACCAATATTGTCTGCAATCATGAAACGTCAGTGGGCAGGGGAAGTGCGGTCGACCATGGATATGGCGGCGCGGATCGAGCAGTTGAAGGTGGAGCGTGCGCGGTTTTTGGCGTTCGCCTTTGCTCGTTCGGATTTGCTGATCGAGATCGATCGAAAGGGCGTTATCACCTTTGCGTCCGGTGCGGCGCATAGTCTGGTCGATCAGGAGCCGGCCGATCTGGTTGGCCGGTCGATTGATATCCTATTTGCCCCGCCATCCAAGGCGCTGACCGCCAAGCTGCTGGAGGCGGTCAAGAGCGGCACCTGGGTCAAAGAACAATCAGTTTCGCTGGCATCCGGGCGACGCGTCGTTCAGGCGACGCTGGCCGCGTGCCCGCTGCCCTCGAAGCCGGAGAATTACTTCGTCACGCTCGCGCTCGATGCCTCGCCGCCTGCCCAGGTGGTGGCGCCGATCATCACGGCGGGGGGCCCGCCGGTCGTACGCGATCAGCAGACCGGCCTGGCCGACAGCGCCAGTTTCACCGAACTCGCCCGCCGCCGCCTAGCCGACGCCAAACCCGGCAGCGACCTGAAAATGACCATGGTCGAGCTGGACGGGCTGGAGGAACTGGAAGGCCGCACCGCTGATCACGGCGCCGGGCTGATGAAGGATGTCGGCAAGCTGTTATCCGATATCGGCGGGTCAAACGACATGGCGACCCGTATCGCGCCCTCGAAATTCAGCGTCATGCACGACGCCAAGATCGACGTCACCAAGATCCAGTCGCGCATCGCCGATTTGGCGCGCACCGCCGATCCGACCGGCGAAGGCGTGAAGGTCAAGACGGCGGAGGTCAAGCTCGATCCGAAGGGGTTGAGCGATGTCGATATGGGCCGCGCATTGGCCTATGCAGTCACCAAATTCGCGCAGTCGCATGCCGAGGATTTCACGATCGACAGCTTGAATAGCGGGCTGTCCGATTTGATGGCAGAAGCAGTCCAGAGCATCGGGACGTTTCGCCAGACGATTTCCAGCGACGGCTATGATCTGGTTTTCCAGCCGATCGTCGATCTGCGCACGAGCAGTATCCATCATCAGGAGGCGCTGTCGCGCCTGCCCGACGGCAGCTCGCCCTTCGGCATGGTGTCGTTTGCCGAGGAGGTTGGCTTCATCGCCGATTTCGATCTGTCGGTGCTGCGCAAGGCGTTGAAATACCTGCATGACTTCCCGCAGGCCTATGATATCGCGATCAACGTATCGGGCCGTTCGCTGCAAAGCCCGGCCTTTGTCGATGAGTTCCTGCACGTCGTCAAAGATGCCGGGCAACTTGGCCAGCGTCTGATCGTCGAAATCACCGAATCAAGCCGTATCCAGCAGCTCGATGTGATCGACAAGATCGTCGCCAAGCTGCGCGCCAACAAGAACAAGGTCTATATCGACGATTTTGGCTCCGGCGCCGCAGCGTTCCACTATCTGCGCGAGCTGCATGTCGACGTCGTCAAAATCGACGGATCCTATATACGCGATATCGAAAAAAACGCCCGCGACCGCGCGTTTGTGCGGTCGATCATCAGCCTGTGCATCGAGCTTGGCCTCGGTACGGTGGCGGAATTCGTTGAAACGCCGGGCCAGGTAAAGATTCTGAGCGCGCTCGGCATGGAATTCGGCCAGGGCTATTTATTCGGCAAACCGAACAAGGAAATCCATCAGCGCGGCGGCAAGGTTGCCGCGCCGCAACCGCAAACCAAGGTTCAAACCAAGACCGTCCGTCCCGCCACCTGGGTCTGAACTGCGGGTTCCGTTAATCGATTGATAGTCTTGGTTTATTGCACTGCGTCAGCCCGCCGCAGGCGATCTGGCGCGACACAAATCTCAGTTCTGAACCGCTCTCAAGAACTGAGAGCGGCAGAATTCCTAGATTTATCCGCTTGTTAGCGGGCGGGCTCCGGCATTCCGGCTGAAGAATCTGAAAGCGCTTTAATCTTGATTAATTGCGAATCAGTGGCATATTGTGCAGTGCGTCATCTGTTGATGACGGTCTGCTTAGGCAGACGTTTCCTCCCTAAACTCGGGTCGCAGCAATGCGGCCCTTTTTTTTAACGCGCTCTCTGTCCATTCGGGCAGGGAACCGGCACAGTGTCCGGCATGACCGGGGACAACCACATTCCAGCGCTGATCGCGGCGGCCCAAAAAGCGCGGACGCACGCCTATGCGCCCTATTCCGGATTCACCGTCGGGGCAGCATTGCTGGGCGCTGGCGGCGCTATCTACTCGGGTGCGAATGTCGAGAATGCCGCTTATCCGCAGGGGCAATGCGCCGAGGCGTCGGCGCTGGGGCAAATGGTATCTGACGGTGAGCATCGCTTGAGCGCCGTACTGGTCATCGCTGGCGGCCCGTTGCTCATCACACCCTGCGGCGGCTGCCGGCAGAGATTATTCGAGTTTGGCAGCGCCGGCACACCGGTCCATCTCTGCGCTGAACACGGGGTGGTTCAAACGATCAGCCTCGGCGAGCTGCTGCCGCTTGGCTTTGGCCCGTCAACCCTCGGTCGCTGACGATAGGGGGCGCTGGAGATATGGAAGAAGCCCGGCTGCGCACCGATTTCTGGCTGATGGCGCTGATCCGCCAGTCGATGGCCGACGGCATTCCGATGACCGTGGTCCACAAGGGCGATGCCGTCGGGGGCGCTGTCCTGATCAAGCTCAACCAGTTCGAACAGGGCTGCACCGTGTTCAGTCAAACCCGCGACGGCGAGGGCAATCGAGCCTGGCTGCGCGCCACCGGGACCGATCCGATTGCCGAGGCGGATGCCGATAGCTTCATTTCCCGCCAGCGCGGCTACGATTCCGATCTATGGGTGGTCGAGATCGAAGATCGCCAGGGCCGCCTACCCTTCACCGAGCCGATCGTTTGACGGGCTGTTTCGGGCGCAACGCATCCAGCGGCAATGGGTTGAAATGCTGGGCCTGTGCCGTGATGCAACCGGGCAGGCCCATGCTCAGGCTGTAGCCATGAACATGCTCGGTCATTTCGGCGATATCGGCGTTGTGGACCAGATAGCGATCGGCAGCGCCCAGAAACTCGACCGCCCGCGCAATCGCCTGATCCCACAAACGATCGACGCCGCCCTCCTGATAGAGCCCGGTGACCGGGTGATGAAACCCCTCATGATCGAGCACGCCCGGCGGGACAGCGGCGCTGGCCGGCGGATGGAACAAAGCCGCCAGATCGGCGAGCCGCCCCCCGCTTACCCGATCGGCCAGGCGCATTCCTGCCCCGATAGCGGGGGAGCGATAGGCGCTGAGCAGGAAGAGTTGCCGGCGGTGCAGGCGCTTCACAGTATGGTCGAGCTTACCCTCTATCTGATGCGCACGGGCAAGGCATTCGGCCCATAGGACGAGCGCTGCGTCGACCGGACGGCGTTCACGGTCGATGGCGGCCAGCGCTGAGACGGCCAGATCGCCCATCCGCGATTGTTTTAGCGTATGGACGTCGAGCCAGGTTTCCAGCAGACGGTGGCGTGTCACCGCGAGACGCCGCTCTGCCGCATCACTGGCGTGATACTGCCCGGTCGCGGCATAAACCCAAGGGTGGAATGTCATGTCGAGCGCCATGTGGGTCAGGAACCCGGCGGCAAAGGCGACTTCGGGCGCGAAATCCGGCGCATGGTCGCCGCCGGCCTTGAGTCGCCGCAACATTTCGATCATCGGGGCGGCGGTATCCTGGCCATGATCGCCATCGACGATGGCGCCGAGCCGGGCCTCGCTGCCCAGCCCGTAATAGAACACATCCGCCGTAATCGATCCGGCATGATAGGGTGCCCGGGTTGCTGTCAGCAGCCCGGACAGCCAAACGGAACCCCGGTCGATCAGACGGTGGGCGACCGCTTCGGCGAAGGCGATATGAGTGAGTTCCTTTGGCATTTGGCGCCACTATAGGCATCAATCGATAACCGTGAAACCGCCCCAAATAAAACGAGCGCAAAGCCAGCCGGCGATCGGCCTGACCCTGGTCGGGATCGCCCTTATTTTAAGCGTCGCCGCAGCCTGGCGGCCGGATCTGCGCGGGATCGCCGTTACAGTGATCTTTGTCGGCAGTTATGCGGCATTGGCGATCGGCCGGATCCCAGGCCTCAGCATCGATCGCGCCGGCATAGCGCTGGCAGGAGCCGGGCTGACCATCACTGCCGGGGCTTTACCGCTGGACGAGGCGTATCGGGCGATCGATCTCGATACGCTGGCGCTGCTGCTCGGCATGATGATCATCGCCGCCAGCCTGCGCCTGTCGGGCTTCTTTGCCTTCGCCAGCCGATGGATCGCAGACCATGCCGGGACGCCGACAATCCTGCTGGTCGGCGTGGTCGCAACATCCGGACTGTTTTCGGCCTTTCTGGTCAATGACGCGGTCTGTCTGGTGCTGGCGCCGCTGGTGCTGGGACTGACGCGCGCGATGGGACGCAATCCCGTCCCCTATCTGCTGGCGGTCGCGATGGCGTCCAATGTCGGCTCGGCCGCGACGATCACCGGCAACCCGCAGAACATCATGATCGGCAGCCTGTCGCGTATCCCCTATGCCAGTTTTGCCGGGGCGCTGTGCCCGGCGGCGCTGGCGGGGCTGGTCGTCAGTGCGGCCGCGATCTGGCTGCTGCATCCAGGCGAGTTCGCAGGCCACGTGCAATTGACGCCCGCCACCGCCGAAAGCCGGGTCAACCGCGCGCTGGTGATCCGCGCCTTGGTCGCGACCGCCGCCGTGATCATGCTGTTCTTCGCCGGCATGGCGCCGGCCAAGGCGGCCATCATCATCGCCGGATTGTTGCTGCTGACCCGTCGGCTGAAAAGCCGGCGCATCTATGCCGAGATCGACTGGACCTTGCTGCTGATGTTCGCCGGCCTGTTCGTGATCGTGGCAGGCGCCGAGCGCACACTGCTCACACCTGCAATCATCGCCGATGTCGGGCGTCTCGACCTCGATCGCGTGCCGATCCTCACCGGCGTCACGGCAGTTCTATCCAATCTGGTCAGCAACGTGCCCGCCGTTCTGGTGATCAAGCCGTTTGTCGGCGCGCTGGCCGATCCCGACCGGGCGTGGCTGGTGATTTCTATGGCCGCGACCTTTGCTGGCAATTTCACCGTGCTGGGTTCGATCGCCAATCTGATCGTCGTGCAGAAGGCGGCTGAAGGCGGGGTCGTGATCGATTTCTGGGCCTATTTCAGGGTTGGAGCACCACTGACCGTGATAACGCTTGTGATCGGCGCCTTATGGCTGTGACATCGGCGGAGATATCGGGCGAGGCGTTATGAAGGACCGGTTTGCGAGATGGATGGCGGTTTGGATCATGGTGCTGGTCAGCATCCTGGTCGGCCAGCATGTCTGGCGCGCGATCGATGAAAAGCAGCCGGCATCGACGACGCGCGACCTTGATGGCGATGAACGCCACACCATCGCCCTGTTCGAGGCGGCATCACCTTCCGTCGTGTCGATCTTTGCGCAAACGCATACACGGTCCGGCGATGACGGCAATACCGGGTCCGGCATCGTCTGGGATGCCGCCGGCAATGTCGTTACCAACTACCATGTGGTTGCGGGGGCATCCCGCATTCGGGTCAAGCTCGATAGCGGGGAGGCGATTGCCGCGACACTGGTCGGAGTGGCGCCGGACCACGATCTGGCGGTCATCAAGCTGGATCAGGCGCTGGGACCGCTGGCGCCGATGACACTCGGGCGATCCGCCGATCTCAAGGTCGGACAGTCGGTCTTCGTCATTGGCAACCCCTTCGGCTTAAGCCGCACATTGACGCGCGGGATCATTTCGGCGCTTGGCCGCCGCCTGCCGACATCGGCCAATCGGGAGATCGCCGGCGTGATCCAGACGGATGCCGCGATCAATCCCGGCAATTCGGGCGGGCCGCTGCTCGATGGGTCGGGTCGGCTGATCGGCGTCACCACAGCGATCGTGTCGGAAACCGGGGCGTTTGCCGGGGTCGGCTTCGCCGTCCCGGTTGATGCCGTCAGCCGCATCGTCCCCTTGCTGATCCGCGATGGCAGGGTGCCGCATCCCGGCATCGGCATTGAGGCGGCGCCGGACGAGCTGGCGGCCAGGCTTGGCGTAACCGGGCTGATGATATCAGCCGTGCTGCCGCATTCCCCGGCAGCGGCGGCCGGGCTCGCCCCCTATGACCGCGACACCGGCACGCTGGGCGACGTGATCACCCATGTCGACGGGCATCGCGTCGTCACCAGCGCCGATCTGGCCCTCGTTCTGGAACAAGCCGGCATCGGCAACCACGTGTTAGTATCGGTATTGCGCGACGGACGCAGCCGATCGGTCGAGCTGAGCGTTATGGACACGCAGCACGCTTCTTGAAGAAGGAGACAGTCATATGCCACCCAAACACGAACCCGAAGTCCAACCCGACACCAAGGCCCTCAAAGACGATATCGCAGCCTTGCGCCGCGATTTCGCCTCGCTCGCGGAGACATTACGCAGCGGTGAGGCCGGGCAGCATCTGGAGCAGACATTGGCCGATATCGCGAGCGAGGCCAAAATCCTTTACGAGCGCATATCGAACCAGACCAAGCCGGTTATCGAAAACGTCGAGAAAGCGGTTGAGGACCGCCCGGTGATCTGGATCGCCGCCGCCTTCCTCCTCGGCTTCATCGGCAGCCGCCTGCTCGATCGGCGCTAAATGGGCGCGTTCATTCAAACATTGGTGCTGAGCCTGCTGCGCTCCAATTTGACGGAGCGGGTGACCGATAAAACTGAGAGGCTGGGATTGGCGGCCCTGCTGCTCGCAACCTCAGCAATGCTGGCGGTCTGTACGACCGGGGTTCTACTCGCCGCCTTATGGATCTGGCTGACCCGCCACATGGCGAGCGATCTGGCGGCCCTTATCGTCGCCGCCATCCTGCTGGCCGCCACCATAGGCATGGCGCTATGGGCACGGTTTCTGCTGAAAGGCCCCGCCAAGCAGCCGGTCGGCAACACGACCAGCCTGCCCATCCCCGATTGGGCGATCGAGCTGTTCAACACGATCAAGCCGCATTTAAGCGAAGCCGTGATCGCCGGCCTGATCGCCGGCTGGGCCGCGGGGCGGGCGCGGAGGGATTAGGGTGCGTCAGTCAGCCAAGTTTTCGTGAACCAGCGTATCTTCAACGATACGCGGATTCCGGTCCAGTAACGCCAGCAAGACACGTGCCGGTCCTTCGGGTTGCCGGCGCTTTTGTTCCCAGTTCCGCAAGGTACCGCTAGACACGCCGATTCGCGCCGAGAAGGCCGCCTGGCTCAAACCTGTACGGGCCCTTATGGCGGCAACATCGAAGGTCGCGGGGATGTGGTGAACTTGGAGACCCGGCACGTCGTCGCCCTTGGCGTGGGCAAGCGCCTCACTCAAGCCAGCCAAAATGCGATCAGCTGCAGTCATTTCTTCCTCCTCTCGCGAACGGCACTACCGCCACGCCTGGGAAGCGTCATGCTCGCCGCCGCTTGGTACAAGGTGGATGTCAATCCGACGACCAATCGCGGCCGCATAGCGGGCTATCATCTCGAAAGTTGGCATATGTCGCGCATTCTCCAGGCGAGCAACGACGGATTGGGAAGTGCCCATTCGGCTAGCAATTTCAGTTTGCGTCAGACCGGCAGCCTGCCGCGCCTCGACCATCTCGCCGACAACGGCGAAGATGGGACCGAGCCGGTCATATTCGGCTTTGATGTCGGGATCGGTCAGCAACTTCTCCCGTAGCTTCGCAAGGCTGGTCATGGCGTAATCTCCTTTGCCCGGCGCTCCGCCAATTGAAGGGCGGGAGGGGGTGTTTTCTGGGTCTTCTTCACGAAAGCATGCAACACGATCACCCGACGGCCGATTGTCGTGACATAGATGGCCCGGGCTATCCCGTCCCGTCCGCCAAACCGCATCTCCCAAAGCTTGTCCTGGAGATGTTTGACGTGAGGTTGGCCTATTCGCTCCAGGCCCACAGCTTCGATCCGCTCGGCGAGCCGCAGGAAAGACGCTTGCATGTCCTTTGGTAGCGCAGCGATCTCAGCATCGACAGCCGGTCCCAGGGTTTCGACGGTCCAGGTCATGAGGGGCTCAACCTCCGGTGAGCCGGCCAATTTCGCCTAATCATCAAACTTATTATATCATGCTTGCTATAATCTTCAATCAAGGCAATCCGTACGTCAACCAATCCCAGAGTCTTTGACTATTCGTTAGAGGGTGGGACACTAACGGATCCGGGGTTGTAGAGTGGGCGTTAATTTCCCGACAATTTTAATTGAAATCGACCGTCTCGAAGCAGACAAATGAAGGCGCTGACGTCTCGGAGGACACGAGCCATGATTATGCGATGCGGTGCCGCATTGGCGATTTTGTTTATCTACACCACGTCTGACAACGCGCGCGCGGAGGAAGATGCGGATAATTCATGCGAGGCGGTTGAGTGCTCGGCCGGCTCAATTGTGATTAGCCACTTTACAAAAGAGGAAATTTATTACGAATGTCCTGTGAAAGAATATTCTGAATATGTGAATTAT
>CAIZEE010000344.1 GCA_903931835.1 uncultured Elstera sp. | reverse complement strand
TGCGCGAGATGGTCGACAAACAGCCGCACCTTTGCCGGCACGAAATTGCCGGCGGGATGCACGACATGGATCGGGATCGGCGGCGGCTCATACTCGGTCAAGATCCTGACCAGGCTTCCGGCCGCGACGCATTCAGCCGCGAGATAGCAGATGATGTGGGTGATGCCGAGGCCGCTGGCCGCCGCATCGGCGGCCGCCTCGGCCGAGCTCACGATCAGGCGCGGGTGCACCGGGACGGCACCGATACCTTTCGCCCCGTCGAATGACCAGCGATCCGCGATCGGGGAAATCGGCGCGCAGCTGATCGTGCTGTGATGGCGCAGATCCTGCGGCGTTTTGGGTGTGCCGCGCCGGGCCAAGTAATCTGGGCTGGCAAAAACCGCCAGATGCACCTGGCCGACGCGCACGGCGCGCAGCGAGGAATCGCTCAAATGGCCCAGCCTGACGCCAACATCCTGCCCCTCGTCGATCAGCGACAGGGGGCGATCCATCATCTGCACGCGCATATCGATGAGGGGAAAACGATCGAGGAACCGGGTGATTGAGGGAAGCACGTGTAACCGGCCGAAGGCGGTTGGCGTGGTCACGTTAAGGCGGCCGCGCGGCTGCGTCTCGTCGCGGCTCTCCAGCCCCTCCAGTTCATCGTTCACAGCCATCAGGCGGCGGCAGACTTCGAGGTAGCGCGTCCCCTCATCGGTTAGTGCCACGGAACGTGTGGTGCGATTGAGCAGGCGCGTATGCAACTGCTCCTCCAAGGCCGCAACGGCGCGCGTCACGGCGGCCGGCGTCTTATGCAGGCGCCGCGCCGCCTCCGCAAAGCTGCCATGCTCTGCGACAGCGACGAAAATCTCGATGGTATCGAGGCGGTCAGCCATTATTGCTGAGAGTGAAACAGAGTAAGGCGAAATTGGCAATTCATTGCGTCCGCCCTCGCGACCACCTATGCGCCCGAGTGCGATCGTTCCAGGTTGCCTCAACCTGGAACGTGAATCGCCCTCTATTCATATGGTTAGGGTCTGATCGGTTCAATTTGAACCGATCCGACCCTAGGACCTGACGCGCCACTAGATTCGAGATCAAAAAGGAACTCTTCCATGTCCCGCATACCGGCGGTTGAGACCGCTGACGCACAAGGCAAGACCAAGGAACTCTTGGATCGCGTCCAGAAATCCGTCGGTATGGTTCCCAATCTGCACCGCGTCGCAGCCCAGTCGCCGGCCGCGCTTGACGGCTTGATCAGCCTTATGCAGGCGCTCGACCAGGGGCGTCTGAAGCCGCAGCTGCGCCAGCAGATCGGGATCGCGGTGGCCGAATGTGGCGGCAGCGATTATTGCCTGTCGGCGCATACGACATTCGGCAAGATGGTGGGGGTGAGCGATGACGATCTGGCGCTTGCCCGAGATGCGCAGGCCAGTGACGCGCGGGTCGCTACGGCTCTGCGCTTTGCTAGAGAGGTGGTCGAGACATGCGGCCAGGTCAGCGACGACGATCTGGCGATGGTTCTGCAGGCAGGATTCAGTCAAGGCGATGTTGTCGAGATCGTCGCCCAGATCGCACTCACACTCTTCGCCAGCATGGTCAACAATGTCGCCGAGACGGATGTCGAGTTTCCGTTGATCAGCGCTTGCAAGGCCGCTTAGAGGGGCTTCAGTCTCCGCCCGCCTGACGATCCCATGCCTTGCCTGCAAGGCTCGTATCCGCCTTCAGCCTGAATTTCGCGACGCGGTGGGATGATGTGTGGGGCAGGGCGTCGATATAGACCACGAAGCGCGGGATTTTCATCGCGGCAAGGCGTTCGGCGCACCAGGCGATGATGTCTTGCGGCGCCGGCGGGACGCTGGATTTGGCGACCAGCACCGCCATGATCTCCTCATCGCCCAATTCCGATGGAACGCCGATTGTTGCGGCTTCCAGAATATCCGGGTGTTCGCACAGGATGCGGTCGAGTTCCGCCCCTGAGATATTTTCGCCGCGCCGGCGAATGATGTCGCGTTTGCGGGCGATGAAATAATAATAGCCGTCCTCATCGCGTTTCACGTAATCACCGGTCCAGAACCAGCCGTCGCGAATCGCGGCGCTGGTCTGTTCGGGATCGTCCAGATAGCCCAGCGTGACGATCGGCGTTTTGACGATCAGCTCCCCCATTTCGCCGACCGGCACCTCCTCACCCGCATCCGACACAACCTTGCACTCGGCGAAGGTGCCGGGCAGGCGCGGATGCCGCGCCGGCAGTCCGATGCTGCCGATTTTCTGCGGGCCGTCGAACGGGTTGTTGCAGGCGCCGGGGATTTCCGACATGCCGTAGCCTTCGATCATCATCGGCACATGAAATTCATCGTGGAAGACTCGATACATCTCCGCACTGATCGGCCCGCCATAGATTTTGCGGATCTGATGCGATGGCTCGAATTCCGAGCGTGGACGGTTCGCCAGGATTGTGCCGACAGCGGCCAGAATATTGAATTGGGTGGCGCCGGTTTCGGCTGCGATCTGCCACATTTTCGAGGCGCTGAACTTGGCGGTGGTGACGAGTGCGGCACCCGCAGCAAGAGCACCACCCCAAGAATAAAACAATGCGTTGATATGGAAGAACGGCAGGACCGTGAACAACCGGTCTGAGGGCTGCAGATGCATCCGCTCGACAAAGGCCTCAGCCGCCAGGACATAGTTGCGATGGCTATGCACTACGCCCTTCGGATATCCGGTCGTCCCCGATGTATAGATGACGACGGCGGGATCGGCTGGCGATATCGCCGGGAAAGCTTGCGGTGATGCCGCCTTCTCATGGCCGATCTCTGCGGTCGAGACGATCCAGGGATTGGAGCTGATATCGGCGGCCAGCCCCTTTACCCGTGCGAGATCATCCGGCTGGACCAGAATAGCGGCGGGGCGGCTGTGATTGAGAACATAGGACAGCTCGGCATCGGTTTGCGCCGGATTCAGCGGCACGAATAATCCGCCGATCTTGGCGATCGCCAGAAAGATGATCAGCACAATGTCGCTGTTCAGCGCGACCGTGGCGATGCGCGATTGCCGCCCCAGACCCCGATTCAGAAAAGTCTGCGCCATCGCGTCGCTGGCCGCCTGAACTTGCGCATAGGTCCAGGTCGTGCGGTCAAAAATCAGTAACGGCCGATCCGGATTGGCGGTCGCGCGGGACAGCAATAGCGAGGGGATCGTCTCGTCATGGGCCGGGTAAAGGGCCAATACGTCGCGTGGCAGCATGCCCTCAGTCATGGGGGCACGATGATGGTTTCGGCCGATGCGGGCTCATGAGTGATCCCCGGCTTGCGCTTCTTTCTCCGTGCGCAGCCATAATTCGCGGGCCATCGGGTTGCGCAGTTCCTCCAGCAGATGGGCGACCAGGCCGATTGTCCGGGCGATCAGGCCGATGCCGCGGCTGACCCGCCAATCGAGGCCAAGCTCGCTGGCGATCGCGCCAATCGCGCCCGACACGTTGATCGGCAAATGCCGCGCATTGACGCGCTCTGCCTCCCGCACCAGGGCATGCAGCAACTCGACATGACGCCCGGAAAAGCCATTTTCGGCCGCGATCGCGAGCAGCTTCTTGGTGCGCGGATCGGCTTCCTTATGGATGGGATGGCCAAGACCGGGGATAGCGCGCTTGTCCGCTTTGAAGCTACCGACAATCTCCGTCACATAGGCGTCGATCGACAACCCTTGATCGATCCGCTGAATGCCTTCCTGCAGGATCTTGGCCGAGCCCTCAATGGAGCCGACGAACACCGAGCCGAGGCCGCATAATCCAGACGCCACCGCCGCTTGAAAGGAATCGGGGGCGCCTAGGAAGGTGAGGCGCGCTGCCAGCACGCTCGGCACCAACCCGTGTTCGACCAGGGCAACGACCAGCGAATTGAAGACGATGTCTTCCTGCGGCGTCGGCACGCGGCCCCATATTTCGAGGAACGCCATTTGGCCGATATCGAGCTTGCCCAATATCTCGGTTGTCAGGTCCAGGCCCCGGACACGGATCGTGTCGGCATCGCTGGTGCAGATTTCGCTCTTCATGCTCGGTCTCCGGTGGCGGCGAGCCAGTCACGCAGATGCGCGTTGACGGCTTCTGGTTGCTCCATCGTCACCATATGACCGCATTCGGGAATAAGAGCGAGCCGGGAGCCTGGGATCGCCGCCGCGATATCCTGCTGTGACGCAGCCGACGCCCAGCTATCATCGATGCCGCCTAGAACAAGTGTCGGGCATCTGATGGAGGCGAGAAGCGGCCTTGCATCCCGCCGGGTGAGGGCGGCCCTGATCTGGCTCTCGTGAATCTCAGGCGTCGACCGGCACCACATGGCGATCATCTGTTCGACCAGCGCCTGATCATGCCGCTTGTCTGGATGCAGTGTCGGCGGGATCCATTGCCGGGCCAGTGCTTCGATCCCGTCGCGCCAGGCGAGCGCGATCAATTGCTGCCGCTTCTCGGCCTCGCCCTCCAACACCGGATGCACCCCGGCGCTGAGCAGGGCCAGGCGATCGATGCGGTCCGGCGCTTGCCGGAAGACCTCTAGCGCCACCCGCCCGCCCATCGAATGGCCGGCTAGGGCGAAACGGGGCGGCGCTTGTTCGAGCACCGCCTCCGCCATCGCATCGAAGGAGTTATACCCCCTCAGGTCGACGACCTGGATCTGCCACTCGCTGCCAAAGGCGGCAATCTGCGCCTGCCAGACGGTTTCGTCGCAGAGCAGTCCTGGCAGCAGAACCAGAACAGGTCGATCGGTCATCTTCGGTTCCAAACGCTTCGTCGCCCCTAGAAGAAGAAAGTCGCGTCGAGGCCGACGATGCGGGGCAGCGCCTTGAACACGAAACCGCCAGGCGAGTACTCGGCATTGTACTGCTTGTTGAACAGGTTCTTGGACCACAGGGCGACTTCGTAGCTTTCTGACTGAACCGATACCCGCGCATTGACCAGATCGACCGGGTCGCGGACGGTCGTGTTGGCGGGATCCCACCAGGTCGGCCCGATACGCTGATAGTCAACGCGGGCCAGCCCAGTCAGGCTGTCGGTCAGCGGCTCGCGATACTGCAAGGCTGTGTTGAGCGTGTATTTCGACACGTCGGGCGCCTGATTGCCGATCTGGCTCGGGTCGGCAGCAGCGGTGATCTGGCTGCTGGTATAGCCGTAGCCGAACGACGCCTGCAGCTTGTCGGTGATGCGGTAGCTCGAATTGAAGTCGAGGCCCTTATAGACGACCTCGTTCAAATTGCCGAGATTCTGGGTCGAGTTCGCCGCCAGGAAGACAAAGAAATACGGGTTGTGCGAGGTAGTGTAGTAGATCGAGGTGTCGATCACCAATCGCCGGTCGAAGAACTCTCCCTTGCCGCCGACTTCCCAGGTATTGGCGATTTCGGCCTTGAACTCATCGGACACGCCCAGAATGCCGCTCGACGCCGCAACGCCGCCGACGCCGGTCTGATTGAAGCCGCCGCTGCGGAAGCCGCGGCCCCAATCGGCATAGAACGTCGTATTGTCGAAGGGTTTGTAGCGAAGTGTCACTTTCGGCTGCAATGCCGTGAAGTCTGCGTTGCGGACCTCGCCGGTATAGCCCGCTGGGAAGCCTGGGACATTGGGCAAAAACGCGGTTGGCGTGTTCGTCGTGTTCTGGCGGTTGTCATCGTCGTAGCGCAGCGACGCCGATATCTCCAGATCCTTGGTGATCTCGCCCGTCACGTCGCCATACAGCGCCCAGGCGAAATTATCCTGAGTGTCGGCCAGGAAGGAGAATTGCGGATTGAGCGGATTGGTCGACGGGCCGTGATAGACCGGGAACACGCCATTGCCGGTATCGATCATATTGCCGGTCGAAATAAAGCGGTCGGTATGGACGAAGTAACCGCCCGCCAGCCAATGGATCGGCCCGTCATTATGCGAGGTCAGGCGAAAATCCTGGCTGACCGCCTGGACGTTCAGATACTGGCTTTGATTGAGATCGAAGCCGAAAATGCTGTTGAAGAACGAGGTTGAGATCGGCTTGAAGTCATAGGCGTCGCCGGTGACCGTTTCCTCAACGCTGTCATAGGCCGTCACCGAGCTCAAGGTCGCAAAGCCGAGGTCGTAATCGACCTTGAACGAGGCGTCGAGGAGGTTCCTTAGATCCTCACCCTTGTTGTTCACTTGAACCGGTAGGCTGACATCGTTCACGTTGCTGACGATGTTGTAATAGAAACCGGTGGTGTGCAGACGTGAGTAGGAGATCTGGGCGTCGACCGTGAGATCGGTGGTCGGCTTCCAATCCAGCTTGAAGCGGCCTGACGTGTTCTTCAGCGGATCAGCACTCTGGTCCAGATAGTCGTTCTTGATATAGCCCTCGGTGTCATGGAACTGCAGCGAGGTGATGAATTTGAGATTATCGATGCCCTGAACCGGCCCGCTCGCGGTCTGCTGCAGCGTGATGCCTGGGCCGCTATCGAAGCCGATCTTGGATTTATATTCGTAAGTGTCGCTCGGCTGCTTGGTCGTGATCAGGATGGCGCCGCCGATCGCATTACGACCGTACAAACCGCCTTGCGGGCCTTTCAGCACCTCGATTTGCTCCAGGTCAAACAGATCCTGGTCGAACTGGGCCGGGTTCACTTGCTGCACGCCATCGACCACCACGGCGACCGACGGTTCGCTGTTACGCGCCTGGCCGATGCCGCGGATAATGACGAAGGATGTGCCGGCATTCTGCGTTTCGACGAAGGTGACGCCGGGGGTTTCGGCGATGAAATCGCGTGGATTGGTGATCCCCTGCGCCTCGATCTGCTGCTCGGTGAAGGCGGATACGGAGGCCGGCACGTCGTTCAATTTCTCAGCGCGTTTGCGCGCGGAGACCACGATCTCGGGCGCGTCGGTATCGGCCTGCGCAGTCGCCGTCTGCGCCGCAACGCGGGTGGTCATGCCGCCCAACATCATTCCAGACGCGAGTGCCGACGTCATCAACCAGCCGAACCTGAGAGCACCGATAGTCTTAACATTGCTTTGGATAGATTTTCCCTGACGCGTCGTAGTGTTGGACATGGTTTCCCCCAGTTTTTTTGATTAACCTGCGCCGGCGCGGGCTCCTTGATGGAGCCTCGCTTTTCAGCGTGGATGCCGCCTTTAGCGATATTCGTTGTTGGAGCGGTGATCGCCCGCCAGCCAGCGGGCAAGCTCGGAATGCGCTTTGGCCTGACGCTCAGTCGCCTTCTCAGGGGCTTCGGGCGTGTCGACCGTGAATTCAAGGATCATCCCGTTGGGATCGGTGACGTAGAGCGAGGTGCAGTAGCCGTGCTTCAGCACATAGGTCTCCGCCTCGCCATAGCCTGCCTTGGCAAGCCGCCCCTTGATCTCATCCTGGGTCGTCTGATCGCAATTGACGGCGATGTGCCGGAAGGGCGATGGCGTCAGCTCAGGCCCGAACTGCGCCTGGTCCTCAGCATTGGCGAATTGGAAGAAGGCGAGCGCGCTGCCGTCGCCCAGGCCGAAGAACAGATGGCAATACACCCGCTCCTTGCCGAACAGCTCATCGACCTCGCACCATGTCGCGGTCAGTGGCAGGCCGATAATGTCTTCATAGAAATGCCGCGTCGCCTCGAGATCCTTGGAAACGAAGGCGGTGTGGTGAAGTCGGCTGGGTAGCCGCGCGGTAACAGCCATTCTGGCTCCTCCCAAAAAACTTCGTATATCGAAGATTTATTCGTTATACGTATATTATTGACGCGCTGCTCCGTTGTCAATCGGTGGCGGCGGCGGGCTTACGGTCCCGTCTAGGTTTTTAAGCGTTCGTGGGGTAGAGAGTTGGTTCGATCTCGGCAGTCAGGGACTATGACCAGACCTCGCGAAACGATCACTGGCCTTGCCCGCGGATTGGGCGTGATAAGAGCATTGGGCGCCTTGGGCGCGTCGGGAACCCTGGCGCAGATCGCCCAGAGAGCGGAACTTCATCCGGCGGTCGCCCGGCGCTGTCTGCATACGCTGGAGGATATGGAATATGTCGGCCGCAATGGCCGGCAGTTCTTCCTGCGCCCCCGCATCCTGGAACTATCCGTCGCCTATCTCGATGCGGTGGATAGCGAGGCGCTGGTCCGCGACTATCTGTCGGAGATCATGGTCGCGAGCGGCCACAGCGCGTCGCTGACCGTGCTGGATGGGCAGGATATCGTCTATCTCGCCCATGTCGGGCCGCGCCGCGTGTTGCGGTTGGAAGCCAGCATCGGCACGCGCTATCCGGCCTATGCCACATCGATGGGCCGCGTGCTGCTGGCCGGGTTGCCGCAGGCCGATGTTGTGACCTATCTGGCCACCGCCGAGCCGAAAGTCCTGACGCCGCGCACGGTGGTCGATCGCGGCGAGTTGGCGGAGATCATCGAGGCGGTGCGGCGCAACGGCTATTCCTGCGTCGAGGATGAGCTTGCCATTGGCGTCGTCGCGATCGCCGTCCCGGTGGTCGATCGATCGGGGCGAACCGTTGCCGCGATCAATTGCTCGGCTCAAACCGGCGAGACGTCGAGCAAGGAGTTGATCGACAAGCATTTGGCCAGCCTTCGCGATGTCGCCCGGCGGATGTCGTCAGCCCTGCCGCATTTCCCCGGGTTGACCAACGGCCCGCGTGAGTGAGCGCTAAACATTAAAGCGGAAATGGAAGATGTCGCCGTCCTGGACGACGTATTCCTTGCCCTCCAGGCGCATCTTGCCGGCATCCTTCGCCCCTTGTTCGCCATTGCAAGCGACGAAGTCGTCATAGGCGATGGTTTCGGCCCGAATGAAGCCCTTCTCGAAATCGGTATGGATAACGCCGGCGGCCTCCGGCGCCTTGGCGCCGGCGCGGACGGTCCAGGCGCGCGCCTCCTTTGGCCCGACGGTGAAGAAGGTGATCAGGCCGAGCAGGCCGTAGCCGGCACGGATAATCCGCGCGAGGCCGGTTTCTTTAAGACCCAGCGCCTCCAGATATTCCGCGCGTTCCTCCTCGGTCGCGAGCTGCGAAATCTCGGCTTCGATCGCGGCGGAGATGACCACGGAGACGGTGCCTTCCTTGGCCGCTCGCGCCGCGACCTTTTCCGACAGGGCGTTACCTGTGGCGGCCTCGCCTTCATCGACGTTGCAGACATACAGGACAGGTTTCGCCGTCATCAATTGCAGGCCGCGCAGCAACGCGCGATCCTCGGCGGACAGTTTGACGCTGCGCGCCGGATTGCCTTCGCGCAACGCCGCCAATACGGGTGTCACCACCGTCATGAGCGCGATCGCTTCCTTATCGCCGCCGCGCGCCTTCTTGGCGAAGCCGGCCTCGCGCTTCTCCAGGCTCTCGAGATCGGCCAGCATCAGCTCCGTCTCAATCGTCTCGGCGTCGCGGATCGGATCGACCGACCCCTCGACATGGGTTACGTCGCCATCGGTGAAGCAGCGCAGTACATGGATGATGGCGTCGGTCTCGCGGATATTGGCGAGGAACTGATTGCCCAGGCCCTCACCCTTCGATGCGCCCCGCACCAGCCCCGCGATATCGACGAATTCGAGCTGGGTCGGGATGATCTTGGCGGATTTGGCGAGTAAGGCCGTCTGATCGAGGCGCGGGTCGGGTACCGCGACACGGCCGACATTAGGCTCGATCGTGCAAAACGGGTAATTCGCCGCCTGTGCCGCGATCGTCGCCGTCAGCGCGTTGAACAAGGTCGATTTGCCGACATTGGGCAGGCCGACGATACCGCAATTAAACCCCATGATGCGTCCTCAATCTCTCTGTCTTCTAATGACTTGGTCGCTGGGCTTCGAGCACCAGACCGTCGATCGCGTCGTCGAAACGCTGCTGCCAGCGATCCTGCACCATGTAGCGCCCGAGGCCGATGGCGACGCCATCGAATATTTGCACCACCGTGATCCTAGTGCCGCCATGGGCCAGCGCCTGAAACGACCAGGTCTGATAGCTATCCAGACTGCCCGTCTCATTGCGCCAGCTGATCTCGGCGCCGGGGGTCACGGCCTCGACCCTGTTCGTCTGGCTCAGGTGCGCCAGCGGGAACCCCAGATCGAGGGTCTCTTCAAAGCGGCTGCCATTGGACCAGCGCTGCTCCGGCGATAGGTTGGGCGGCGCCATTGCCTGGTCCGATCCCACCAGCCAATGCGCATCGAGGATCAGCGGACGCCCCCATCTGGGCCAGCTCGACAATGCGGCCCAGGCGCGGAAGGCGGCCGCCGGCGGGACGTCGATCTCACGCGACGACAGGACGACCAGCGTACGCCAGGAGGCGCCGCCATGGCCGAGCCGCTCGATCCCCTGCGCCACCAGTTTCTGGCGCACCAATGCCTCATCGGGCTTGGCCGACGCCAATATGGCGAAGATCGCGGCCAGCATCACGGCGGCCAGGATCGGCATCAGCGAGGCTTTACGCATTGGCGCTGCCGATCAGCGTATGCACCTTATTGGCAAAGGCGGCTTCGTCCGCGCTGAGCAGCAGCGGTGCGGCCTCCGCCACGGCATCGAGCAGGCTGTCGCGCCACTCGATATCGGATTTGGCGAAGTCGCCCAGCACATGGCCGGTTACGCGCTCTTTATGACCCGGATGGCCGATGCCAAGCCGGATGCGGTGGTAATCCGTGCCGATATGCGCGTCGATCGAGCGCAGTCCGTTATGGCCGCCATTGCCGCCGCCGAGCTTGACGCGGATTCGGCCGGCGGCGAGGTCTAGCTCGTCATGGAAGACCCAGACCTGGGCCGGATCGAGGTTGAAGAAGCGGAGCACCGCGCCGACTGAGCGTCCCGATTCGTTCATGTAGGTATCTGGCTTCAAGACCAGGATCTTCTCGGAGCCGAAATGGCCTTGGGAGATCGCGCCCTGAAATTTGGACGCGCGCCAGCTATCGAAACGATGGCGGTCGACCAACCGGTCGACCGCCATGAATCCGATATTGTGACGCTGTCCCTGATAGGCTTGGCCAGGGTTGCCGAGCCCGACGAACAGTTGCACCGATCGCCGTCCCGGCCCTTACGGCTCAGCTTGCTGCGGCTTCGGCTTCGCCGGCACCCGGTTCCTTGACCTCGACCGTCGGAGCGGCGACCGTCGCGATGGTGAAGTCACGATCGGTGATGGTCGGCTTGGCGCCTTCGGGAACCTTGATCATGCTGATATGGATCGACGTGCCGATATCGTAGCCCGACAGATCGACGATGATCTCCGACGGGATATTGGCCGCGTTGCATATCAGCTCGACTTCATGGCGCACGACGTTCAGCACGCCGCCGCGGCGCAGGCCCGGCGACTTGTCCTGATTGATGAAGTGAACGGGCACTTCGACGGTCACGGAGCTGCCGGCGCCGATGCGCAGGAAATCGACATGCAGCGGGCGGTCGGTGACCACGTCGAACTGCACGTCACGGGCGAGCACGCGGTGCTTCGTCCCCTCGATCTCGACATCGAACAGACGGGCGAAAAATCCGGCGCGGTGGATTTCGCGGTCGAGTTCCTTGGGCGTGAGCGCGATCAGCATCGGCTCCAGCTTGTTGCCATAAATCACTCCGGGGACACGGCCTGAACGTCGTGTAGCCCGGGCGGCCCCCTTTCCGGCCCGTTCGCGGATTTCAGCCGCGATAATCGTAACTTCAGTCATCTTCCACTCCAATTGATAAGGACCGCAACGATTGCGGCCTTCTCACTGCATCCGGCCTCCAGGGGTGCCGATATGCGGTGATTGCGTTGGCCTGATCCTAATAGAACAGGCTTGAAACCGATTGCTCCTCCGATACCCGGCGGATCGCCTCGGCGATCAGCGGGGCGATGGTCAATTGCCGGACATTGGGCGAAATCCGCACCGCCTCGGTCGCGAGAATGCTATCCGTCGTCACCAGCATGTCGAGCGGCGAAGCGCCGACGCGCGCCACCGCACCGCCGGACAGAACACCATGTGTGACATAGGCGGCGACCGAAACGGCGCCAGCCTTGCTCAGCGCCTCTGCTGCGTTGCACAGCGTGCCGGCGCTATCGACGATATCGTCGACCAGGATGCATTGGCGACCGGCGACATCGCCGATGATGTTCATGACTTCGGATACGCCGGCGCGCTCGCGCCGCTTATCGATGATCGCGAGTTCCGCGTCCAGGCGCTGGGCAATGCCGCGCGCACGGACCACGCCACCAACGTCGGGCGAGACGATGGTGAGCGTCGAGTGATCGGTGTAGCGCGCCTGAATGTCTTTCACGAACACGGGGGCTGCGAACAGATTATCGGTCGGGATGTCGAAAAAGCCCTGGATCTGGCCGGCGTGGAGATCGAGCGTCAGGACGCGGTCGGCACCGGCGATGGTGATCAGGTTAGCCACCAACTTGGCCGAGATCGGCGTGCGCGGGCCGGATTTGCGATCCTGCCTGGCATAGCCGTAATAGGGGATGACCGCCGTGATGCGGCGCGCGGAGCCGCGCTTCAACGCATCCAGCGAGACCAGCAATTCCATCAGATTGTCGTTGGCCGGATACGAGGTCGACTGGATGACGAAAACATCCTCGCCGCGCACGTTTTCCTGAATTTCGACGAACACTTCCATGTCGGCAAAGCGGCGCACGCTGGCGCGCGTCAGCGGCAGGTTCAGATACGCGCAGATCGCTTCCGCCAGGGCGCGATTGCTATTGCCGGTCATAATCTTCATGACAGAAAAGCCAAGCCCGCGAACGGGTTTATCAAAAGGAAAACTCAACCGGGCTCTCACCCAGCGACCGCGCGGACACTAGCAAACGGCAATCGTCTTAACAATGCCCGCCGCTATTGCCGCGACGGTTTATCCGCGATGATGCCGCAGAGTCAAGGAAGCGATGCGGAAAGTGGCAGCAATGGCCAGTCTGCCGTCTTGCAGCGTTAGGAGAACGCGATCACCTGCGGCGTTGGGAAGCTGCGTTTGACCGTCTCGAATTCCGGCGAGACCGGCCGCACCGCCGGCGACGGCAGCGTCGTTGCCACCTCATCGAGCTTCGCAATCCGGTTGCGGGTTTCTGGATGAGTCGAGAATAGCGACGTCGTCGCGGTATTCGACTCCGGGATCACCTGCATCAACGTCTTGAACAATGCACTCGATCGTTTCGGCTCATAGCCGATACGGGTGAAGACGGGCAGGATATTCGCATCGGCCTCATATTCGTAATCGCGGCCATAGCCGGTGGTGATCAGTTTCGCGACCGGCCCGCGTAACGCCGTGATCGCGCTATCGGCCAAGGCGCCACCGACGCCGCGTGTATTCGATTGGACCAAATTCTGTCCGATCGACCCCATGCCGTCCATGAAGGCTTTCGATCGGATGGTCTGCGCCGCATGAGCATGCTCGATATGTCCGATTTCATGCGCAATCGCCGCCGCCAAATCGTCCTCATTCCGGCTATAACGCAAGAGACCGCGATTTATTCCAAGCTTGCCGCCCGGCATGGCCCAGGCATTGATCGACGGGTCGTCGAGTACGGTGATTTCCCAGGGAAGATTGGCGCGAGAAGAACTGCGGAACATTGGATCTGCAATGCGCTGAACCGAACGCTGCACCTGGGCATTGCGATAGGGACCGCCGCAATCATCAATCATCGGCCCGTAGTTTTTGGTGCCCACTGCTATCTCATCGCGCTCGTCGAACGACATTCCTTTTACCATCTGGACGGTCGAGCCGATCAGCTTGTTAGCGTCCAGAGGCCCCCAAAGGAAAAGCATCGAGGCGCCCGTCAGAAATTCACGACGTTGAATAAATCCGGTCATGGGTCAATCTCCCGCTCCGGTGGAAGAGCCGTAAAGAGGATCATTTCGATTCGAGCACCCAAGCGCGATCCCAACACGCCGGCGGTGGATTGTCGAGATATAGCTGGGCGCGAGCGCGATAAACGGCGGCGGTTTCGTCAT
>CAIZEE010000343.1 GCA_903931835.1 uncultured Elstera sp. | reverse complement strand
CTGAACGGGGTAATCCCAGAATGAAGATCGGATCGGGCTCGGCCACACCCCAGCCCGCGCGCTCGGCCAGGAAGGGCTCCGTCACGGTGGCGATTTGCAGCCGCGTATTGTTCTCGATGATCTCCGGGCGGTAGCGGCTTTCAATCCGTTTCAGCGCGTTGCCACGCTCATAGAACGACCAAGATTCGGCAAATTCGCCGCGATCCTCATAGGCCTTGCCGAGCGCAAAGCACAAATGATAGCGGTCGTCTGGCGCCATCCGTTCCGCCGTCTCGACCTCGCGCATCCGCGCGATTTCATCATCGGTAAAACGGTAGCGCTTGAGATTGGCGAGGCTCCAATAGGCGTCGCCGAAATCGCTGCGGAGTGTCGCCGCCTGGCGATAAGCGGCAACCGCCTCATCTACCTCGCCAACGGTTTTCAGCGCGTGGCCGAGCCATAGATGCGGATCGGGTGATTCGGGCGTGGTCGCGACCAATCCGCGATAAAGCTCAATCGCCCGTTCCTGTTCGCCCAACCCCACCGCCGTGGAGGCGGCGAGCATGACGAAGTCCGGGTTATTCGGGTCCAGCGCCAGCAGACGGTCCGTCTCGATGCGCGCCTCGCGGTATTTGTGACGGCGCGTCAGGGTCTCCGCATAGTCGTGCCGCGCCGCCCTGAAATCGGGAGCGATCTTAAGGGCTCTCTCAAGCAGCAATTCGGCATCGTCGAGCACGTCATGGGCGAGGCCGATTTTGGCAAGCAGCCGCATCGCTTCTGGATAATCGCCATGGTCGAGCAGAAATTTGCGAATCATGAGCTCAGCCAGCGCCAACTCCCCGTCATGGAAGCGGGAATAGGCCTGCACCACGACCGGCGGCAGCGCCTTCAGCGCTGCGACATGGGCATGAGCCGTCGCGGCATTCTCTGCGTCGCCGATCATCTGGTAGAGCCGCTCCAGCGTGCTCCAGCTAAGCGGCAACGCGGAGTTGATATTGACCGCGATGAGCAGCGCTTCGATAGCGGCCGGCGCGTTGCGATACTGCACCAGGCATAGCCCGCGCTCCTGATGCAATTGGCTGAAGCGCGGATAAAGCGCTTCCAGTCGATCCAGCATGCCATGGGCGTCGTCGACGCGCTTTAGATGGCGAAGGCTCATCGAGGCCAACAGCAAAAGATCGCGATTTTCAGGGAAACTTTCGAGCGCTTGCAGGGCGTCGTTCAACACGTCTTGGTGCCGGCCCTGCTGTTGCCATTGCCAGAGCAGCTTGACACGCTGTTCCAAGGGCGGGGCGGCTATCCGAGTGTCCTTTTGAATGTCAGTTGTCATGGGTCCCACAATAGCAACGGGCGGGTTTGAAACCCGCCCGTTTTTTTGTATCACGGAGTGGGCGGACATAAAGCCCGCCCTTCGTTTTTCGTCGCCTTTAGAAGTTAACGCCGCATTTCAGGCCGACCACCATCGGACGGATCGGAACCTGCGACTCGATGAACTGAGCCGACGAGGTGAAGGTGCTGGCATGGGAGTTGTTCAGATTGGTGCCGAACAGCCCGATGTTCCAATTGTCCTTCCTCACACCGAGATTGGCGTCGAGCGTGTAGTAGGAGGGCTGTTTGTAGAACAGGAAGGTGGTATTGGGCACAATGACGCCGGCACCGGACGTATAGTTGACCGGCTGGTTGTTCATCGAGCCGACATAGTTGCCGCCGAATGAGACGAAGGTCCGGTATTCGCCGAACGCGTAATCATAGCGCAGGTGCAAATTACCCTGCCACTTTGGCGAGAACGGGGTGGTTCCACCGATGACGCCCAGGACATTCGGAACGGGGTTGATGCCGCCATTGAATTTGGCCTGCGTGATGCATTGGCCCGGTACCGCACCGATCGTATTTCCATCGGTGGCGGTCTTCGGGTTATCGTTGCTGAGGCAAGGTGAGGAGACTTGGCTGCTCTGATTGAACGAGAACGAGTTGTTCACGGTCCAGCCCTGAAGCGGCTTCGCCACCAGCTGGAATTCCAGCCCCTTGATGTTGTAATCGGCGCCGTTGACGCCAACCGTGTTGTTCAGCCCGTAGGTCGGATTGTAGAGGAACTGCTGAACATTGGTCCAATCCATGATGTAGGCCGACGCGTTGATCTGCACCCGCCGATCGAACCCTTCCCACTTCGCCCCGATTTCGTAGTTGGTCAGATAATCAGGCTGATAGGCTAAGGGGGCGATGAACTGATTGTTGCCGGAACCGTCGCTCAATCCAGACTTTTGCGAGCGGTTGAAGGCGCCCGGACGGAAGCCTTCCGAGAAGGTGAAATAGGTCATCAGATCGGGTTCGACGTGGTACACCAGATTGGCGCGGTTGACGAAGCCCTCGTAATGCGAATGCTCGTTCTCGGCATCGATGCTGAGCTTGTAGCAGGGATTTGCCGTGACGCAGCCGGGGCCGGTTTGATAGAGCGAGCCTTCTTCCTCTTCCTCGTACCGATAGAAGCGCGTGCCGCCCGTGATGGTCAGGACTTGCGGGATGATATCGATATCGACCGACGCAAAGACCGCTTTCTGGTTATAGCCACGCCGCAAATCTTCGCCGAACGCGGTATTATCGCTACGGGTGCCTGGATCATTGGCGGTTGAGCCCGGGAAGGTTGCGACATCGTTGGCGCAACCGGTGGCGGCATTGGTGCCGTCGCAAACCGGGATCGACTTGTAATTGAAGTTCATGACGTCTTCAATTTTGAAGTCTTCCCAGAACAGGCCGGTGATCCCACGAATGCGCCAATCGGACGGCGTGCTCGCCCGGAATTCCTGGCTGTAATGCTGGCTTTGGACATTGTCCTGCCAGTAGCCGACCGGCGAATAGCAGGTTGGCGTCTTACCGGTGGCCCAGGGAGTGTTGCCGCCGGTGCACTGATAATATGCGCCGTAAACCGAGCGGGCGTAGTTGGTGTAGTCCATCTGCTGGGTGATCTGACGGCTCATATAAGAACCGGTATACACGAGGCTGATGTCGCCAACCTTGCCGTTGACGGTCAGAGAGGTGGAGTTCCACTTGTCATGATCATAGGTCGGCGAGAAGTAGGTGGTCTGCAGCGGCTGCAGCGTCTGGAAATTAGAGCCGACCGGGAACTGGGCATTCATGCCCTCGGCATCCAGGTTCGACAGAGTTTCGGTGATCAGCACATTCCAGTCATCCGCGACCTGCGCGTCGATCGCCAGCCGGGCGCCGGAATACGTGGTCGGATTCTGATCCTTCCCCGCAACGGACGCATTATTGACGGTCGGCGCGGTCGACAACGTACAATATTTGGATTTGCCGGGAGTTCCGCCGTCCGGGCAGATGCCGGCCGCGTTCGGTTTAATACCGATATAGTAATTGCCCAGATCCTGATCCGAACGCTTGAACGTGCTTGGCACGTTGTCGATATAGCCGCCCTGCCGCTCGTTATAGACGACGAAACGCGCCGCCAGACGATCCTGGATGATGGGCACGTTGATCATCGCGTTGACCGAGTTGTTATCGGCGCCACCGGCGGTAAAGCCGTAGCTGCCTTCAACACTGGCTTCGAATTCACTGAGCTTCGGCTTGTTCGTGATGTAGCGGACGGCGCCTGCCTCGGCACCACCACCAAACAAAGTGCCCTGCGGACCTTCCAGCACTTCGACGCGCTCCATATCGGCCATATAGATGTCGACGTTGCGTGCGGGGAACTGCATGGACTGATCGTCAAGATAGATCGCGACATTGGGGAAGCCGCCGACGGCAGCGCTCGATTGGCTGCCGGCAAACCCGGTGCTGAGACCGCGCATATAGATATTGCCCTGCCCCGGACCATTATTCGCGAAAGCGACGTTCGGGGTGAATTTCAGCAGATCTTCGAGCGAATAGATGTTCCGGTCCTCGAGAGCAGCACTCGAGAAGGCCTGAATGGTCACCGGCACATCCCTGACGCTCTGACTGCGCCGCTCAGACGTCACAACGATTTCATCGATCGTCGACGAGCTGTCGGAAACAGGAGCTGCCGCGGTTTGCACCGCCGGGGTCGCGGGCGCGCTGGTTGCCGGCGCCTGCTGCGCCATGGCCTGACCGACGGATGCGACGAACAAGGCGGCGAGCGAAACGCCCAACTTCAACTGTGATTTTCTCATTACTATGGTCCCCCGCGTGATTTAAGACATCGTCAGCATTTTTTCGTGAGCCGCCGCTCTATCGTCAGCATTCGAACATAAAAATAGGCAGAATTTATTCGTGATTATTCTTATTTGCCGCTTTCGTATTCAATTGCCGAAGACAAACCTGTAGCGACGGCGAAGTCGTCCCGCCGTGGCGCGGATCATCTTCACGATCAGTGACAAATCGCTTGGAGTTTTGTTACGGCAGGATGAAGAGTCCGAGACGGTTCTGAGAGCGAGGCCGCACCCCGCACCGTCATGGAAACGTCATCGATCCGTCGCAGTACCATTCGCACTCGACGCCTATCACCATTTTTTGATCTGCTAACTTTGTGTGGTGGTTGTCCCGTGAAGATGTCCGTGCTTGCTGCTATCGTGATCGCCGGGTCACTGGGCGTCTCGGTGGCTTCCGCCCGCGCCGAAAATGCTGCGGACTGCCCGAATGGCGGCGTCGTCCGTTTCGGCGTGGTGCCTTATGACGTAGCCCCCAAGCTCGGCCCCATTTACGACCATATGAGCAAGATTCTGGCGACGAAATTGGGCTGCGAGGTCCAGGTCTTCGTTGCGACGAACTACAATGCTGAGATTGAGGCGATGCGCGGCGATAAGCTGGAAATGGGCGAATTCGGCCCACTCGGCTATGTGCTCGCGCATCAGGTCGCGCATGCGGATGCTATCGCAGCCTATGGCGATGCCAGCGGCCAGCCCGCGACGTATCGGGCCGGTATCGCTGTTATGCCGCAATCGGGATTGACCACGCTTGAAGCGTTGAAGGGACATTCCTTTGCGTTTTCCGACCCGGCCTCGACATCGGGCTATCTGTTCCCGTCATTAGCCCTTCGTAAGGCCGGCCTTGACCCCAAGACGGATGTGAAGGGTATTTTTGCCGGCAGTCATACGGCCGCCCTCGAAGCCCTGCGCAATCACAAGGTCGAGGCGGCGGAGCTCAACAGCCAGCAGGAAGAATCGGCCGTACAGCGCGGCGTCTATCACGAAGGCGATCTGATCTTTCTGTGGAAGTCAGAAGCGCTGCCGCTCGATCCCATCGCCATTCGCCGCACCATGCCGGAAGGCTTCAAGCAGCGTCTGACGGCAATCCTTCAGTCGCTGGACCTGTCCGACCTGCCGGAAGCAGATTTGAAAATCGTCGGCGCCAAGGGTGCCCGGCTGGTACCGCAGACTGATCAAGCCTATGACCCGGTCCGCGATTTGGTGACCACGCTCAATATCGACCTGGCGAAGCTCGATTGAGCGCGCAAGACCACTCATGCTGACGCAGTCGAAAGTGGGTGGGCTGGCCGTTTCCGGTCTTGAAGTCCGCTACCCCAACGGCAAACAGGCGCTCAGCGGCATCGATCTCACCGTCAAGCCGGGTGAACTTGTCGTCATCCTCGGCGGTAATGGCTGCGGCAAGACCACACTGATGCGCTGCATTTCGCGCACCCTGGCGCCGACAGCCGGGAAGGTAACCGTCGGCGGACGCGATCTCACCGGCCTTGAAGGCGAAGCGTTACGCCAGGCCCGGCTCGATCTGGCGATGATCTCCCAGCACGCCAGTCTGGTGAAGCGGCGCAGCGTTCGCGCCAATGTGGCGGCGGGCGCCCTTGGCCGCTATGCCGATTGGTGGAGCTTCCTTGGCCGTTTACCGTCCGCCGAGTTGGCGGCGGCGCATGGCTATCTGGCCGAGGTCGGATTGGCCGAACTCGCAGAACAGCGAGCCGGAACGCTGTCTGGCGGTCAGGCGCAGCGCGTCGCCATTGCGCGGGCGCTGGCGCAGCAACCGCGCGTGCTGCTGGCTGACGAACCGGTTGCCAGCCTCGATCCGGAAGCGGCCGAGGAGATCATGTCGCTGCTGAAGCGTCTGGCCCGCACCGATAATCTGGCGGTGCTATGCGTCCTGCATCAGGTCGATCTTGCCTATGGCCACGCTGACCGGCTGATCGGTATCCGCGCCGGCCGCGTCGCGTTTGATCTGCCCGGCGATGAATTGCCACGCGACGCTGTACGCGACCTTTATTTGCGTGAGGCGGCGTGACCGCGTCTGCTCTGGGATCCCGGGATCTGGGCGGGGCCTTCAGCCTGGCCTTGAAGACAGTCATCGTATTGCTCGCGATCGCGCTTCTTATCCAGGCGACCATCGTTGTGCAGGCGCGACCGCAGGATCTGATCACCGGCGCCAGCGGCATGGCAGATTTTCTGCGCCGGTCTTTTCCTCCCGATTTTGCGCTGTTCCCGACCGAGATTTGGCCGACCGTCGAAACACTCGACATTGCGCTGTTCGGCACAGTCGCGGGCGTCGTGCTCGCGTTGCCGTTAGCCGTACTGGCCGCATCCAATGTCACGCCATCTCGCATCCTTTATTATGGCGCGCGCAGCATCATCGGTTTTACCCGCGCGGTTCCCGATCTGGTCTGGGCGCTGCTGTTCGTGACGGCGGTCGGGCTCGGCCCCTTTCCTGGCGCGCTTGCTCTGGCGGTTCACTCGATCGGCATGCTGGGGCGGCTTTTCGCCGAGGTGATCGAGCAGATGGACATGGCGCCAGTCGACGCTCTGTCGCTGACCGGGGCCCGGCGGATGCAGGTGTTCAGCCACGCCGTGGTGCCGTCCGTCCTGCCCTCGCTGCTCGGTATTGCACTCTATCGTTTGGACGAGAATATCCGCTCATCGCTGGTGCTGGGTTTCGTCGGGGCCGGCGGGATCGGCTTCCAGTTGCTGACGGCGATGAACCTGTTCCAATACCGCGAAGTGTCGCTGATCCTGATCATCATCTTCGTGATCGTCATCGCCGCCGAGCGAATGTCGTCGCTGCTCCGCGCCCGGCTCGGCTGAACCCCAATGCTCGAATCGTCAGTCGGTATCGCTGCCCGGCTCGACGATCATCTGCACCCGGTCACCGGCGAACACCGCCAATGTATGATGGGTCGGCACGCCGCTGGGGTCGATATTGACCGCCTCCGTCTGCAGCACCGGTCTCGCGGTACTTTGATCCAGATACAAGGCCTCCCGCTCTGTCGGCGGACGGGCCAACAAGCGCGTGACCTTGCGCGCATAATCGGGGACGCCGCAGGCGGCCAGCGCCTCGGTCAGCGAGCCAAGCTCGCGCAGTCGCTCGCCGATCGCGGCGAAACGCGGCAATGCCAGGCTTTGGATCGCGTAGCTGATCGGTACATCATCGGCGACGCCCAGCGTTTCGAGCCTGATAATCGGCGATTGTTCCAGAATCGCCAGATCGGCGGCAATACTGGCCGATGCGGTGGCGGTTTCGACCGACAGCAGGCGATGACCGGCCGCAACACCCTGGCGCGACAGATTCTCGGAAAACCGCGTCCGCTTGCCCAGCGTGTAATCGATCGCGGTCTGGTTGACGAAGGTGCCGCGCCCCTGCTCGATGCGCAGCAGCCCTTGATCGGCGAGTTCGGCCATCGCCCGGCGCAGCGTATGCCGGTTGACGGCAAAGCGCTCGGCCAACTCGAACTCGGTCGCCAGTCGTGCCCCCGGCGCCAGACGCCCCTCGCTGATGTCGGCGGCCAACGCGTCGGCAATCTGCCGCCACATCGCGACGCCCGTTTGACGATGAAGATTTTGTGTCATTGAACGGCTCTTTCTTGACTCATCTATACGTATAGACGAATATCCCAGTCATGCAAACCAGTTCAATCCAGACCGACACCGACCAGGAACGCAAGCGCGCGCAAGCGATATCCCTGCTTGGCCGGGGCGATCCGGCCTTGCTGGAAGCGGTTTGGGCACGTCTGGAGGATAAGCCCGCCTATCGTTGGTTGCGCCCGCCCGAGATCGGGCTGGTAATGGTCCGGGCGCGAGCCGGCGGCACAGGACAGCCCTTCAATCTGGGCGAGATGACGGTAACCCGGGCAGCCGTCCGACTGGACGGCGATCCGGCACTGATCGGTTTTTCCTATGTTGCCGGCCGAGCCAAGCGCCATGCCGAACTCGCCAGCCTGTTCGAGGCATTGCTTCAGCAACCGGACCAACGCGAGCGGTTGGAGGCGAGTTTACTGGCGCCTTTGGCTGATGCGGCGGCAGCGGCGCGGGCGCAGCGTGCCGAACAGGTCGCTGCGACCCGCGTGGATTTTACCACCATGGTGCGCGGCGATGATTGATCGCAGCATTGAGGCGCCCGGCTTCAGCGACCCGGTATTCGACGCCCAATCGGTGTTTCGGACGGCGCTGACTGCGCTGAGCGAACCCGGCCGCGTATTGACGCTTCCATCCTCCCTCGGCATCGACGCGGCGCCGGCCCTCCTGCTGGCGCTGGCCGATCACGACACGCCGATCTGGCTGGATGGAACGGCGTCCAAGTTTGCCGCCTATCTTCGCTTCCACACCGGAGCCGAGATCGTCGATGACTCGACCGCCGCCCGTTTTGCCATGATCGGCTCCAGTACCCTCTGCCCACCACTTGGCCGGTTCGAACCCGGTTCGCCCGATTATCCTGATCGGTCCGCGACCCTGATCGTCGAAGTCGAAGCCCTGGTCGAGGGCGGCGACTGGACCCTCTCTGGCCCCGGCATCCCCACGTCGAGGACCCTGTCGGTTGGCGGATTGCCGACGGATTTCCTTAGCCAATGGGCGGATAATCATGGCTCTTATCCGCAAGGCGTCGACCTGTTTCTCACCTGCGGCAGCCAGCTTGCCGGGTTGCCGCGCAGTACGCGGGTGACGCCATGTATGTAGCGGTCAAGGGCGGTGAGGCGGCGATCGATGCCGCGCATGATCTGTTGCGCCAGGACCGGCGCGGTGACGCCACGGTGCCAAAAATCAGCGTTGAGCAGATCGACGGCCAACTCCGCCTTGCCGTCGATCGGGTGATGGCTGAGGGCGCTTTGTATGATCGGGCGTTGGCGGCGCGCGCGATCCGCCAGGCGATGGGCGATCTGGTCGAGGCGATCTTTCTGGTGCGCGCGTACCGCACCACCTTGCCGCGCATCGCATCAAGCGAACCGGTTGAGACCGGGCAGATGGCAGTTGAACGTCGCATTTCCGCAGTATTCAAGGACGTGCCGGGCGGTCAGTTTCTAGGCTCGACCTTCGACTATACGCATCGGCTGATCGATTTTGACGATGACGAGGTAGCGACAGACCCTCTTCAGTCCGAATTGGCGGGCCCACCTCACCCGCTGCCATCGATGACAACCTTGCTCGCTGCCGAAGGCTTGGTTGAGGCGGAGGAGCCGGGTGAGGCTCGCCCGATCGGCGATATCACCCGCGACCCGCCCGCCTATCCGGCCCCGCGCGACTGCCGCTTGCAGGCGCTGGCGCGCGGGGACGAGGGGTTCCTGCTCGGCCTCGCCTATTCGACCCAGCGCGGCTATGCCGACGGCCATCCCTTCGCCGGCGAGATCCGCAGCGGTCAGGTGACAGTGGAGATCGTGCCGGAGGAACTGGGATTCGCGATCGCGATCGGCGAGATCGAGCTGACCGAATGCCAGATGATCAATCAGTTCAAGGGCAACGACGACCAACAGCCGCAATTTACCCGTGGCTACGGACTCGCCTTTGGCCGCTCCGAACGCAAGGCGATGGCGATGGCGCTGGTCGAGCGGGCGCTGCGCGCGCCGGAATATGGCGAAGCGGTTACGGCGCCGGCGCAGGACGAGGAATTCGTGCTGAGCCACGCTGATAATGTCGAAGCGTCCGGCTTCGTGCAGCATTTGAAGCTGCCGCATTACGTCGACTTCCAGGCCGAACTCAACGTGCTGCGCGATCTGAGACGGGAGCGCGGCGAATGAGCGGCGGCTATAATTTCGCCTATCTGGACGAGCAGACCAAGCGGATGATCCGCCGCGCCGTCTTAAAGGCGGTCGCGGTGCCCGGCTATCAGGTGCCCTTTGCCGGCCGCGAGATGCCGCTGCCCTATGGCTGGGGCACTGGCGGCATTCAAGTCACCGCCGCCCTGATCGGGCCGGAAGACACATTGAAAGTGATCGACCAAGGGGCGGACGACACGACCAACGCGGTGTCGATTCGCAAATTCTTCGCGCGCACGGCGGGCGTCAAGACGACCACGCATACGCTTGAGGCGACACTGATCCAGACCCGCCACCGTATTCCTGAAGCGCCGCTCAAGCCGGGCCAGATCATGGTGTTTCAGGTACCCATCCCCGAGCCGCTGCGCTGGCTTGAAGCGCGCGAGACCGTGACGCGCAAGCAGCATGCCTTGAGCGACTACGGCGCCATGCATCTGCAGCTCTACGAAGACATTGCGCGGTTCGGACGGATCACGACGTCGTATGATTATCCG
>CAIZEE010000342.1 GCA_903931835.1 uncultured Elstera sp. | reverse complement strand
TATAGCCGCGCAGCTCCTCATCGGTCAGCCCCGGCAGGGCGAAATGCTGGATCCATTTCAGCCCGCGTGACGCGAGGTAGGGTGCCGGCCTCAGGCCCGGCTGTTCCTTCAGCATCTCAAAGGACAACTCGCTCACCTTAAAGCTGACGGATGGTTCGTCCTCGTCGAAACGCGCGATGACGAATACCTTGCCGCCAACCTTCCAGACGTGCGCCCCGCCCCACTGGACCACGTGACTGGTCGCAGGAAGGGCACCGCAGAATGCATTGTATTCGCCCTCGGTCATCCGGGCAGAATGTCACGAACGCAAGAAACCGCCAATCGCACCTGATAATTCTTGCGGAGGTCAATGGTCTGGAAGCCACGGGAGGGAAACGGGCGATCGCGACACTGCGTATTGGCGTCGACCAGGGCTTTGGCGTGCTGATCGAAAAGGTCTGACGCACGCAGCCAAGGGTTGCCGTTTTGGGCAAATCGCAATAGTCATGCGCGCAGCATGGACCCGTATCTTATCATCAAGACGATCCACGTCATCAGCGCCACGATCCTGTTTGGAACTGGGCTCGGCACCGCCTTCTTCATGCTGCGCTCATGGCATGCCCCGGATCTCAACCAGAAATTATTTGCCGCACGAACCACCGTGCTCGCGGATTATCTATTCACGGCGCCGGCGGCGCTGGTGCAGCCGCTGACGGGAATTTGGTTGGTCCAACGAGGCGGCTATAGTTGGACGGATTGCTGGCTGCTGACGACCGTCGCCCTCTACATCGTTGCCGGTCTGTGCTGGCTCCCCGTTGTCTGGCTTCAGCTGCAGCTCCGGCGCATGATTGCCCATAGCTTGGCTACCGGCGATGTGTTGCCGACGCGATATGATAGGCTGTTTCGCCTCTGGTTCCTGCTTGGCTGGCCGGCCTTTATCGGTCTCGTTATCGTCTTCTTCCTCATGGTGATGAAGCCCGTTTTGACATGAGCGAATCGCAGCAAGTCGAGCATGGTCGGGGCGTGTGGTTCGTCTATGACGGCGATTGTCCGATGTGCTCGATGGCGGCGCATGCCATACGGATTCAGCAGCGCTGCGGTCCGCTGCATCTGATCGACGCCAGGCGCGATATCGATGATCCGCTGCTGGCTGAGATCAACCGCCGCAAACTGAACCTCGACGAGGGCATGGTGATCCGGTTCGAGGGGCGGTTTTACCATGGGGCAGAGGCTCTGCGTTTCATGGCGCAATTCGGCGCGACCAAGGGCTGGTTCAATCGGCTAAACCGCAGATTGTCCAACTCGGACAAATTGGCCCGCCTGAGCTATCCCTGGTTACGCGCCGCACGAAATCTTTTGTTGAAGGTGAAGGGCGTCGGCAAGCTGGATAATCTGAAGGACCGGGAAAACCCGCTATTCCAATCGGTGTTCGGCCCCTCCTGGAACGAGCTTCCGCCAGTCATGCGGCGGCATTATGCCAATCGCGCCTACCGTGACGACGTGGTCACGGTGGCTGGATCGTTGAACATTCATTTGTCGCCTATTGCGCGACTGTTGAAGCCGGTGTTCCGATGGACGGGAACGCTTGTCCCCTATGACGGCAAAGACGTGCCGGTCACCGTGGATTTTGTCACCGACACAACGTCGTCGGCATTCCGGTTCGAGCGACGGTTCGAGTTTCCGGGCGGCGCACCGTATTACTTCCGCTCGACGATGCTTCCCTTGGGTGGGAGCGAGGTCGTGGAGATGATGCGCTGCGGTCTTGGTT
>CAIZEE010000341.1 GCA_903931835.1 uncultured Elstera sp. | reverse complement strand
GTCTGTTTGCTACCCTGTCGACGCTCGTCATCGTTTTCGGGTGGCAGCCGCTCGACCTGTCGCGTCGGTTGCTGATTCGTTTGGAGTTGATGCTCGACACCATCGCCATGGCGGCAGGCGCTCCCTTGTTCGGTCATGGCGTCGGCTCGTTCGTCGCGCTCTTTCCGCTTTTCAAGGAATCGCATCTCGCGATATTTCCTCATTTTAACCCCATCTTCTCCGCCTACACGACGGAGACGGAGGCTGCGCATAACGAGATCCTGCAAGTCGGCGCAGAACTCGGCCTCTTGGGCCTCGTCCTGGTGGGGTTTCTATCTGTAACAATTTGGCGCGTCGGGCGCGGAGCGGTGCGCGGCGATTTGATCGCTACTGCGGGATCGCTGGCGCTCCTGGCGATGACAGCCACGTCGATGATCGAATACCCGTTGCAACGGCCGGCGACCTATTTCCTCACCCTCGCTGCGGTTGCCTTCGTCTGCCATGATCGGCCCTCCAGCCTTCCTTGCCGGGTGGTAGCGCTGCCAAGATCAGCCGCGCTGCCGACTGCCATACTGCTGCTCAGTCTTGCGACGGGGATTGTCTACGCGGGCTACGCCTCAGCTCGGGCCGAAGCGCTTTTCCGCCATGCCCAGACTGCGGCGTCGGCGCCGGCATCGGCCTTGGCCGAGGCGTTGGAGGCTCATACGGAAAATCCCCTCGATCGCAAAATCCGAGTGGCGCTGCCGGTGTTGCTGGATCGGGTTACGCGGGCCAATGGTATGGGAGCGGTCGCGCCCGACTCTGCTGACGCACTCTACCGCACTGCCGAAACCGCCGGTCCGCACAGCCCGCTCATCCTGATCGGGCGAGCTCAGTATTTGCTCAATTCGGGGCGTGCTGACGATCCGTCTCTGGCGTCAATCCTGGCCGATTTGGAACACAATGCGGCGCGCGTTCCGGCAACCTATGTCATTAAGGCCAGGTACGAGATGGCGCATGGCAACAAACCGGAAGCGAAGCTCGCGCTGGAACAAGGGCACGCGCTGGCGCTGGCGGGAATCGACGCTGATCCGACAGCATCGCCGGTCTTGCGCGTCATCGAAGGACTTGAGGCTCGCATCGCGACTATGCCCTAGCTGCGGTTCTTCAGGGATTATGGTCGACCGACAGAATCTTGATCACGGCTGGCTGCAGACCGCCATGGGTAATGAGCGGAAAGGTGAAGGCCGGCGGGGTGATATCGAGCGGAACCACCATCTTCGTCCCGATACCGGTCTTCGGATCCAAGCTCAGAAACTCGATTGCTTGACGATCCTTGCTAAAGCGCACAGCCGAGATGGCGAGTTTGGCGTCACTGGGGTTTCGCGCCAAAATGGAGGCTTTGAGGCTCGAGACATCGACCCGCTCGCCGGCAACCTCAAGCCTGGCGACATAGACGATTGAGAGATCAGGCGGCCCGCGTTTGAGATAATCCTTTTGCAGCTCGTCGGCTTGATCTGCCGGCAACGTCGTCACGGCAGGACCGGCAGCGTCGGCTAAACCCCACGCGGTGGACAGAGCGATCACGATCGGGAATGCGATGCGGAAGGAGATCAAGGTGCACGCTCCGTGGTTTTAGCGGCTGCCGCTACGGGACCAAAGCGGGCCGTGAAATGCACCGATTTGGGCAATGGGTCGATCTTGATATCCGCTGCGGGCAGCTCGGGCGCCTTCAGCCAATCGGGCGCGCCGCTACCCTGCCCTGCCAGCATAATGGAATCCGGCCTGATTTCGAGCCGCTCAATCGAACTATCTGGCGGCAGGCGTGCCAACAGCGTTGCCAGCACAGCGATTTCGGCCGCTGTCGGATTATTCGAGAAAGCAGCCTGGGCCTTCAAGGCGGGCGCCATGCGTAAGATCGCTTCGCGCTGCTTGATGACCGGAGCCGCCTCCGCTTCCAAAGCCACCAATTCCCTACGTAATTGGCGTTCTTCGTTCGACTGATGCGACTGCCACGACCAGGCAGCGCCAATGGCCGCAAGCGCGATGGTGAACGCCAATCCCGCTGCCACAAGAGGCGCTGGCCCGACCAGCGGATTTGCCAGTTCCAAGAGATCGGCAACGGTGCCGTGATCGAGCCGAAACATGATCGCCGCTTCTATCGCGGGCGGATCGAGGGCCGCGACAAGGATGGCTGACGCCACGGGCCAATCGATCATAATGCGGTCAAGATCCACAGACGGCATCGCGACGCAGTTGACCTTGCCGCCTTCCGAAGCGATTGCGTATCGGGTTGTCTCGTCCGTGAACGGAAAGAGATCGCGCGCGATCTGGCGGAGCTCAGCTTTCGTCTCCGGGACGGCTCGCACCACTCGTTGAAAGGCGATCGCGGGATCAAGGATCAGCATGTAGTCGCCGCGCGATCGCAGGCCCACCGAAAGGCCAATTGAGTGGACCCGCACGCGGCCGTCCGCGCTGAAGCGCGCGCGGAATTCGTGGGCGCGGCCGGCAGCGTCCAGCCCAACGATTCGGCGCGCCAGCAATTTGGGCCGGGCTAGCCGCATCTTCTAGGGCTCCGCCTTATCGGTCGCCTTTGTGTTGAGGCTGCCGGCAAAGGCGTCAGTCAGAATGCGCGCCGCGTATTTGTCGGCATAGACATGCGGCGTCACCATGACAACGAGTTCGGTGGATTGCTTGCTCGTATTGACGTCGCTGAACAGCCGATCCAGCAGCGGCAGGTCGCCGAGGCCCGGAACCCGATCCGACGTGTCGCTGGTCTGGCGCTTGATGATACCGCCGATGAAGATCGTCTCGCCGTTGTTGACGATGAGTTCGGTATCGACTTTGCGTTTGTCGAAGCTCGGCTGCGAGTTGATCTGAGGTCCCTGATCGGAATCCTCAATGCTGAACTGCAGGCTGATCGTGCCGTCATCGGCGATGATCGGGGTGACTTCGAGCGTGATCCCGACCTCTTTGGTCTCATACTCATTAAGGATCTGGGTCTGGCCGCTGACCTGCACCGAGGAATTTGAGACGCTCTTCAGCAACCGGATTTCGGTGACGCTTTTGATCGTGGCCTTCTGTTTATTGCGGACGATGATGCGCGGTCGCGAGAGCACGTTGAGCTTGGTCTTTGTCGCAAGCAGATCGAGCGTGGCGACCGTGCTTGAGGTCGTGCTGAAGGCGCCGATTGTTCCCGTTTGGGTGCCGGCCGCAATGGCACTGGTGAAGGTTGATATATCGCCGCCGATCGAACCCAGATGACCGCGCAGGAACCATTCAACCCCGTAAGCCAGATCGTCGGTAAGCGAGACCTCGGCGACCACAGCATCGAGCAGCACCGAGGGAACGGTGAAGTCGATGCGGTCGAGCATCTTCTTGATCTGATAGAACTGATCCGCCGATGCGGTAACGATCAAGCTGTTTGTCGGAACATGGGCGATCACGCTGACAGCTTGGCCAGGTTCGGTTTCCGGGAAGATATTCTTCAGCATCTGGTCGATGGTTGTCCGGATATCCTCCGCTTTCTGGTTCTTGACCGTGTAGTAGAAGACTTGGCGTCGATCCTTGCCGACCTGATCAATTTCCTTCAGGAACTCAACGACGGCCTGCCGCATCTCCTCCCCACGGGTCACGATGACCACCTTCGGCTGTCCTGTCACCGCTTCGGCCTCAATCGGCTTTTTCGGATCATTCAGCGATGAGCCAAGGCGTTTTGGCAGGTTCTCGATCAACGTAGCCAGGCTCTGCGGCGTAACGAAGCGCGGCGTGTAGATCATAATGTGGCGATGCTCCAGGTTCGACACGTCGATCTTTGCAATGAAGCCGTCGATATTGCGGATATCGGTGCGGCCTCCCGTGGCGATAATGATGTTTGACGCATCGATCACCTGGACACGGTCCGAATTGGCCGCGAACTGCCGGACCATGAGGAGGACCTCCTTTGCGTCGAGATACTCAAGCCGCCAGATGCCCGTCGCTTGACTTATCTCGGCCGTTTCCCCGCCTGGGCGTTGGGCCGAGGAGGAAATGAAATAGCTGCCTTCCCGCTGCGTGATCGAAACTGAATAGACGTCCAAAAACGCCTCAAACATGCGCAGAATTTCGGCTTCGGAAAACACGCCCGAAACGATCCAGTTGACCTTTTGGTCCTTGAAATCCGGCAAGATCGAATAGGGTTTCTTCAGATATTGGTCGAACAGCGTTTCGATGACCGCTCGCAAACTGGTGTCGACGAATTGGAGCTCGATCGATTTCGGCAAATCGGCGGCGCCTGCGGCAGCGGTGGCGTTTCCCGTGTTTGCTGCCCGTGCCGGATTGTCGAGGCTTCGCGACGCTGAGTGTGCGGGATGTAACGTCACGTCGTCGAGCGCGCCGCCATTCGGCCGGCCAGGGACATCCATAATGGCGACGCTCGGATCGCTCAGTTCCTCCAGTCGTTTGTCGGGCGTTTCCGTGAAACGCGGATTCGATTGCTCGATCAGATGGCGCTGGACCTCTGCGGCGGGCGGCGGCTCTGCCCGCTTAAGGCTGGAAGCCCACTCGCAAGCGTCCAAGGTAACACACAGCCCGACTAAAGCGACGAGGTTCCAGGCAGTCCGCATGACGGTCATTGTCCGTTTCCTCGTGACGGTGTTTGCGACGATGGTTTAAGGAGCGCCTTGATGCGAGCCCCACGCTCGGGATCAAGGATGGTCGTCGTGTCGCCGCGCGCGGTCGTCGTCACGTAGCCACCGGGAACAATGGATTTGAGCCGCCCTTCGGGAAGCATCTGCCCAGGCTTGACGAATCCGGATTCGGTCACAACCCCCTCTACGCCCGGCAGGCTGACAATGCCCTTGGTGTGGGTGGCGGACGACGTATTCTGGGGGGTGGATGCCGGCTGGCCGCGCCAGGGCGATCCGTCGACGCTAAAGGCATTGCGCGCTTGCGGCCCGATATCGGAATGGACGATCAGCGGCGGCAAGGTGATCGCTGGCAGTTGCTGCGCTGCTGGTTGGGCCTCGTCGGGAAACAGGCCGGCAAGCGATGGTATCGCCACAGCGACTGCGATGATCGTCAGCAGCCCATATAAGCCGCGATTGACCAGAATGATCAGCGGCGTCATTCGACCGGTCCGATCACGAGAACCGCCAGCTTGCCGGCGACGGTTACCTTCCGCTCGCGCTGATCGGCTGACACATTGAGCGATTCCCACACCATGCCCGACTCAGGTCGCGCAAAAGCGCTTATCGCCGTCAGAGCCTGGCGGTCATTCAGAGTGGCGAACGATACGTCGAAGGTGAGATGTGAGATGGCATCAAGGGGCTTGCCGCGATTCGCGTTCTCGCCACCGGTTGGAACGATCGTGAGATCGACCATGCTGGCAGGATCTCCAAGCCGCCGGCGGATCAATTGCTCGACCGTGCGCGCATCAGGCGTTGCCGACGGGTCATATGTTTCGAGGCTTGAGAACCGCTCGCCGAGTATCGCCGCGATCTCGTTATACCGAGCCGCCATTTGGTCACGACCGTCGACGATTCGCCGCAAAGCGTCGATCCGACCAACCATCGCCTCGGTCGTACGGTCGGCATGGTCGGTCCCAGCCTCGTTGCGCAGGATCAGCAAGCCGAGCAGCGCCAGCGCTACAACGGCAAGGATCACGATGCGAGGCGGTGCGGCTTTCATCGCGCTCTCAATTCCTGTCGGGATGTGAGGCAAAGTCGGCGATTCGCTTTAGCATCGCCGGCGAGAGATCGCAGCGATCGGTCTGGTAGAGCAGGTTGCGCCTACTACCGAGCACCGACTGTGGAAACCCTCGCAGTCTTTGGCGTTGCGCCGGCGATAAGCTCGGCGACGGCGCCCGGACGACCAGTGACCAGGGTCGCGGATCCTCATCAAGCACCGCGTCGAGTTCGGTGGCGCTGCCGATTTCGACGCTGTCGCCACCCAGCGATTGGATCCAGTTCGCCAGGCGATCGCGCTTGTCTTCGTCCGCCATAATCAGCAGTACAGGACCGATGCCTGGCGGCAACGCATCGACGACGCCGAGCGGCAGCCAGACCGTCGCGGTCGTCCCGCGGCCGACCATCGATGCCAGCGTCAGGCGGCCCGCATGAGCGTCGATGATGAGGTGACTGATTGCCAGGCCAAGCCCGCCACGACCATCGCCTTTAGTTGAGAAGCCGGGATCGAAGGCACGGTCGATCTGCTCCTGGGACATCCCGATTCCATCGTCAACGACGCGGATGATCGCCTCTTGACCGTCGATCCCGACGCTGACTTCGATCGTCCCGCCATTGCCAATCGCCCGGATCGCGTTGCCGAGCAGGTTCATCAGGACTCGGACGAACTGGGTATGGTCGACCGAGGCGACGACGCCCCTCAGGCCCACCGACGCGATACGAACGCCCGCTGCTTCGGCCGCCGGACGTTGAAGGTCGATTGCCTCGTTTACGAGAAGCTGAAGATCAAACGACGCGAGCTGAGGCGGCAGGAAAGGTTCCTGTGAACCAAAATGGCGCATCATCTCCCGGCTGCGCTTGGCTGCAGAATCGATTGCCCGCAGCGCCTGATTGACCCGTCCCGATGGTGCTGCCGGCAAGGCGCTGGTGATCGTGCTGAGATTGCCTTCGATCGCCAGCATCAAGTTGGCAAAGTCGTGGCGAATCACCTGACCCGTTAATTGAATACCGCGCATCCGGTCGGCGATGGAGCGGGTGAAGGCTTGCTGCTCGCGATCGGTAATATCCTCCGCCAGCACACTATAGGCCGGCCCGTAATCCGGATTGTCCCCAGCCAGCAAAGTGACATGCAGATGGCGCGTCGTCAGTTGTCCTGGCGAGCGCAACCGGAAGGTTCGCGACGGCACGCGATCCTGCATCATCGCTCCGATGCCGGGCACGAGATCGTCAACGACAGCTCCCTCGCCGAGAGTCGGCCCGAATAGCCGTCCGGCTGCCGGATTGAACTTGGCGATGGCGCCCGACCGGTCAATCTCCAGAATCGCCAACGGACTGCGCGCCACCTGATCGGCCCTTAGCTTTCGTTCAGTATCCAAAGCATGGTTGAGCGCGCGCAATTCGCCGATCGTCTGTTTTGCATGAAGGAAATTTTCCTTCACCTCGCGCATTTCAGCTTCGGTCGCGGCCCACACCGAGAACAGCCGGGACAGCCGGCGCGCCGGCAGAACCAGGCCGGCGCGCGTTGCGATCTCGCCGTAGCACAGCAGAACGAGCGCCGGCGGGATGCTGACCAGCAGAGCGCTGACGATCTCAAGCCGGATGTTGCTAAGAGCGACCTGCCAACCATAGGTCAACAACGAGTACCCGATCAGGAAGCCGAGCACGCCTGCTACGACGCCGCCGGCCATCGCTACGCCGATCGGCATGATCCGCCGCAACAACTCAAAGACAGGAAGCTGAAATCCGGCGGCCAACAGCAGACTTACGGCCAAGGCCTGATGGGTGCTCAGCGGAAAGAAGAACGCTCCCGGCATCGGCATATGGATAGCCAGTTCGACGAGAAGCTCGATTACGAGGATGCTCGCAAGCGCGCTGACGGCAACGGTCAGCAGATAGGCATGGGCGGCGCGCAGGCCGTCCAACGCATAGACAACCATCAAACCGACCAGCATTGCTGGCAAAGTGCCATAGAGACCGGCATTCACGTGAACGCCGCGCCACTCAACCCACCACCCGGTCTGTACCAATTGCCAGATCAGGCACGTCAGCAAAGCGGACGCGGCGTAGAGTGGTGCGAGTGTTAGACGGCCGCGCGCGACATGGATCAGCACAACGGCTAAAAGTGCCGTCAGGTTGAGCAGAACGAATAGGACAAGCGGCATCTGTGATCCTCAGTAGTGAACTGAGCGGCGTGTCTTGCCGCGCTTGCGCAGGATCGAGCGGATCTGAACGCGAATCGTGTGGACGCTGCGCTCCAGTTCGCTTGCGATGGCTTTGTCGGTAAGACCACGCCGCAACAGGCGGAACACGTCGCGCTCTCGTGGCGACAACACGACACCGCGGGGGAAAATGTCACTGGCCGGTTTGAAGCGTCTTTCCGCCGGCACCCACATCACTGGTTCGTCGGCATCCGTGTAGTGTATGGCGTCGAGTACCGCTGTGACGACATCGTCGAACGGAATGCTTTTTGTGACGAAGGCGTGGGCACCGCTGTAAAGGGCCATCACGATTTCATCCCGGTCGGTCGTTCCAGACAGGATAACGACAGTGGCCGGCAAGCAATCCGCCAAGGCCCGATCAAGCAGCAAATCGGTTCCCTGATCGCCGCCAAGATCGATATCCAAAATGCCCAAATCCGTCACCTCGCTCTGCAGAGACTGGCGGGCTTCTTGGAGCGTGAAGTGAACGGACACGTCGTGCCCGAGCGAGCGCAAGCGGTCGGCCAAACTCGCGGTAACCAGGGGATGGTCGTCGATCAACACGATCTTCACGGTCCGCCAGCCTCCGCGAGCGGCGGCAATCCACAAGCGATGGCGTAAAACGCCAATGCCAGCCCCGGACCAAAAGGCCACGGATCGATGGTGCTTGAGCGGCGGCCGATGAGCGAAGCGCCGACCACGCAAATTAGCGTGCCGAGGCTGGCGATGAGCAAAAGGTCGGGAAGACGCTCCCAGCCGATCCAGCTTCCAGCGACGCCGACAAGCTTGACGTCACCAAGCCCCAACCCCTCCACGCCACGCAGCTGGCGATACGCCGATCTGATCAGGAACAAGCCGCCGGCACCGATCAGCAACCCCACGAGGCAATCGATCGGATCCGGACCGATATCGGCAAATGCCCGCGCAACAGCGAGAAGCAGGATCGGCACAAGCGCAAGGTCGGGCAGGATGAGATGGCGAAAATCCACGATCGCCGCCAGGCACAGCAATCCGCCGAGTGCCGCCAGACTAAGCCCGTCCAGCACCGTGTCGCCGCAGATCGCACCGACGCACGCGACCAATAGTAATGCGGCGAAGATCGCCCAACTGAAGTGAGGGTTGGCGGAGGGAGCTTGGCTGAAAGTCTGGTCCGCTCTCCGTGCGCACAGCGTCAGCACCGGCGCCAATGTGATGGCCAGCGCGACGGGCGCGAGCATGTCGATCGACACCATCAATCCAGACTTTCCAGGATGACATGCTTCTTCGGATCGAAGACGACGCTCATCGCCTGACGTGGAGCATTGCCCGCAGCCTGCTTTGAGGTGTGATCCAGGCTCTCGACGGTAACGATGATCGGGGAGCCCACGGCCGTCTGGTCGGACACGGCCGCCTCGAATTTTCTTGCAGCCGTTGCGCCGATCACGTCATCCAGGCTCCTCGCCCCGCTGCCATCGACGGCGGCGTGTCGTAAGGCCAGCGCGGCTGAGACTTGTCGCTCGCTGAGCCCGCTGAGCGCGGCGAGCGACCCGGCGTCGAGAAAATCGGGATGGACGAAGCCACCCCTGCCATGCAGGACAAAATGACTTTTCAGGAAGGCGACATCGCCAGCGGTCACGTCCTGCAGAAAGACAAGCTCACCCCAGCTTTCTATCGGCCCATCGCGCCTAGCATAGGGGACTGGTTGCGCCAGATAGTTGCTCTGCGACGACTGTGAAAGACGGCTCTTCTCCGGATCGCCTCGCCAATCGGCGATGATGGCGGCCAAATCTTCAGCACGGTCCTTCGCCATTCCGAGTTGTCGAAGATACCGGGCCATGGCGTCCGGCGGCAAATGGTTGAGACTGGGTCGCGCCGAGACCGGCCGCACTGTCACTTGATAGTTCCGGCCGCTCACCTCCAGCTGAAACGGCTTGGTGATCGGCGCGAAATCCGCTTGCAGAGTGATCGGCGCCGTCGAGCCCTGAGGGATGCTGTCGAGAGCTTCGCGTTCGCTGGCGACTGCGGTCGCGATACTGCTGGTCTGCGGCAGCGTTATCTTGAACTTCAGCTGATCCAGTATGTCCTGCAGGAGTTGCAGCTGCTGCGACTCAACGCCCGATCCGGCGCTCTCCAGGATCATCGAATCGATCTGGTAGTAGCCATTCCATCGTGCGTCGACGTCGCGTGTCTCTGCCACGGAGCGGCGCAGCACATAGGCCATGACGGCCGCCAGTTCGCGCCGCTCG
>CAIZEE010000340.1 GCA_903931835.1 uncultured Elstera sp. | reverse complement strand
CGGTCGAAGGCACCATGCGGAACATGAAAGAGTTCCGTAATATCGCGATCGACATGTCATCGATGACGGGGCAAAGCGTCTCTGACTCAATGGGCGTGATCGCCCGCATGGCGTCCTCCGGCGTCTCAGCGAGCCAACTGCGAGAAAACTACAAGTCGATCGCGCAATATAGCGACATCCTGCACTTCGGCAAGGATAAGATGTCCTACGAGGACGCGGCGACGCTCGGCGGCGGGCTTACGCACGATCTCCGTCTCATGAACGCGGCAGACTCACGGTTCGGTCTCGGACTCATCGGACAACTTGCCTATGCGTCACCGCACGGCACGAATCTGCTAACGACGCAGATCCGGCGCATGGCGTCACCTCTCGAGAACATCTTACCAGGCGACACTCAGTCGAAGGCGCGGACGATCATCCAGCTTGCGGCGTGGGCGGATCGCATGGGCAACCTCCCATTCGCGGGTTCCGCGATCTCGCAGATGACGACGCAACTTGTCAACCCGAGATCGACCCGAGTCAAGGATTCGCTTATCGCTCTCGGCGTCTTTGATTCACAGGGTCGTAACCGCTTCTGGGATGATAAGGCGGGCACGCTTGACCTAATGGGCGCGATCAAGCAAATCCAGGCACATGTTGATAGCGCTCGCGCGCAAGGCCACGCTGGGCCGGCGATCGAAGCGTTATTCGGCGGGCCGCAGAACATGCAGCGCATCTTGCAGGCTTTGACAAGCAAGGAAGCGCTGCAGCAGTACAATAGCGTCGTTGCTCAAATGCACCAGATGGGCGATGATCCGTCGAAGTGGTTAGATACGACGCAAGCCCTCCTAATGGGCGGTCTGAATGAGCAGACTGGCCTCTTAACGTCAAACTTCCGCACGCTGACCACGCTCATGGCAGACGGACTCGTGCCGGATTTAACGCGGTTGCTCACGGTCATCAATAACTTCCTGGGCGGCGATAAGAGGAATCCAAAGGATCACGGATTCCTTGGATATCTCGAAGACCATCCAAAAGAATCGCGGGCGATGGGACTCGGTATAGCTGGCGCCGGCGCCCTTGGGGTCATCGGGATGCTCGCTAGTACGTCTCGATGGCTGGGGATATCGGGACACGTCGGGCACATGGCGCGGCTCTTTATGGGAATCGGGCATAGGCGCGGGAAAGCGGCTGCGGCAGCTAAGGCGCTTCCTGAGATGCTCTTTGATATGCTCGCGTTCGGCCCACTACGCCGTTCATTGGGCGGCGTTAGCGGCGTTAGCGGAAACCTGTTCGCCGGCCTATTTGCAAACATTTTTGGACGCATGGGTGTCCCCGGTATTTCGATGGGCAAGACGGGGATCGGCGGGATCAACTGGATCTATCGTATACAGAACGCGCAAGCTGGCCTATTCGGACGAGTAGGTATCCCAGGCAAAAGCATGGGCAAGGCGGGGTTGTTCGGGATCAACTGGGCGTACCGTTTCGGGGAGATTGCGACGAAGATCGCGCCCGTCGTTACGCGCATCAGCTTCCTCGGTGAGATAGTCGGGAAGCTCGGCTTCCGAGCGCTCCCTGTCATCGGGAACATCCTCATGCTTGCCGATGCGATCAACTTCCTCGGAAAGCACTCTGGACAGATCGGTTACTACGTCGGCGTAGCCGCGCGCTGGCTCGCGGTTAATGGGTCGAAACTCATCGTGGCAGCGTTCGTCTCGATCGCGACGTCGATCGTAAGCGCTGTCCTCACCGTGTTTAATCCGATGAACTGGGCAGATGCGGCAAAGGGCCTCTGGTCCGGCCTTTCAGGCGGCGGGCAGCAAGTCCACGTAACCGTAAACGCGCCGTATCATGCCCCAGTCGGCGGGAATGACGCGGAGCACAAGCGCGCGCAGAACGCGCACGCGCGCACCGTCGCAAATAAGGTTGCCGAGGTATTCAGCAGCTCTATGCGTACCGGCGCGCGCACGAGTGGCGCAAACCCGGCGCCACTCGGAATGTCGGTTCTCGAACTCAGCCCGACAGGCTAGAGATCGGGAGGAGCGTCGTGTAGGGAAAGAGTGTTCAGAGCCG
>CAIZEE010000339.1 GCA_903931835.1 uncultured Elstera sp. | reverse complement strand
GAGCTTGCCCGACAGATCATAGGTCCAGCGATGATAGGGACAGACCAACCTGGCCGATTTGCCGGCCCCGTTCTCGCAAATCTGCGCCCCCCGGTGGCGGCAGGAATTGAAGAAACCGCGAAGTTCGCCGTCGCGGTCGCGCACCACCACGATCGGCGTGCGGCCGATGGTCAGCGCCAGATAGCTACCAGCAACCGGGAACTCGACGGCAAAGCCGATCTGCAGCCATGAGCGATAGAAAATCGCATCGAGATCGAATTCATAGAGTTCCGGGTCGGTATAGAACTCACGAGGCAGTGAATAGCCTGGTTTACGCGACGCCAGAAGTGAACTGATCCGATTAAAATCGACCATCGAGGGGCCTTCGACTTTCCACTTAAATGCTGCTTTTCGCGTAAATCGTGATGTCACGCCATGCGGCGGACATTGACCTGCATCAACAGTCCGGGACGATCGCCGATCTTAGGTGATCTGAAATTCTCATGGTGGCATCAGGTTTTAAGTGCTGATGCCGCCAAGCCGATCAGGATTGAAGGGCAATCTCGATTGCGGCAGTCAGCACGCCGTCGTCGATCAGCGCGCGGATGGCGCTGATATCGGCATGGATCTCGCGATCGGCGTTTTGCGCGGGCACTTTTCGACGGATGGCGTCGGACACGGCGCCGGTGCCTTTCCCGGGTCGGAGCGGGCGATGGAATTCCAGCCCTTGAGCGGCGCAGAGCAGTTCGACGCTGAGGATATCGGCCAGATTATCGGCAGCCACCCGCGCCTTGAGGGCTGCGGCAACACCCATCGAGACGTGATCTTCCTGGCCGGCGCAGGTGGGCACGGTATGAACGCTCGCGGGGGCTGCCAAGGCGCGGTTATCGGCAGCTCGAGCTGCCGCGACGTAAGGCGGGATCATCAACCCGGAATCGGAGCCTGTGTCATCGGCCAAAAACGCCGGCAGGCCGCTCAGATGGCGGCTCGTCAGGCGATCGGAGCGAGCCTGGGAAATCGTGCTGAGCTCAGCGATGGCGATCGCCAGGAAATCGAGCGCCAAGGCTGTCGGCGCGCCATGGCCGTTGCCGCCGGGCAAGGTGACAAGCGCGCCGTCCTCGACAACGAAGACCGGATTGTCGGTCACGGAGTTGATTTCGATGTCAACAACCGTTCGGCAATAGGCCAAGGCATCGCGGGCGGCTCCATGGGCCTGCGGCATGCAGCGCAGGCTGAGCGCGTCTTGCAGCCGATGATCCCGGTTCGCCTCAATGATCTCACTTGCCTCCAGCAGATCGAGCAAATGGGCTGCCGTCTCGATCTGGCCGGGGTGGGGCCGCATCAGCTGCAGCCGGGGATCGAAGCCCCGCGTATTGCCGCGCAACGCCTCAAGGCTCATGGCCCCCGCGACATCGGCAATCGCGATGAGACGCTCCATCCGATCGACCGCGAGCGCGCCGATGCCGGTGATCTCATTGGTGCCGCTCAACAGGGCATGGCCCTCACGCGGCCCCGGTTCCCGCACAACGATACCGGCGCGCGACATCGCCTCCGCGCCCGGCAACAGTTCTCCTTGATACCACGCCTGGCCTTGGCCGAAGACGACAAGGCCGATATGCGAGGTCGCGATCAGATAGCCGACCGAGCCGCCGCTGGGCGACCATGGGGTGACGCCGCGATTGAGCATCTCGGCCATTGTTAGCACCAGATCCGTCGAGACGCCGCTCGCACCCTGGAGCAGCGCCTTGATCACCGTCGCCGTGATCGCGCGCACGGCTGGCGCGTCATGCGGCGCGCCCACGCCGCTCGCATGGCTTTTCAGCATATTGAGCTGTGCGCGCGAGATGTCCTCGGGTGCGAGCCTTACCGAATAGAGATCGCCCACCCCCGTGGTCAGCCCATAGATCGCCTGGCCGCTATGCATGGCCTGTTGAACAAGATCGAAGGTGTGGCCCATCGCAGTCAGCGCAGCCGGATCGAGAATGACCGGCGCGCCGTAGGCGATGGCGGCAATCTCACTAACCGAACTCGGCTCCAGGCCAAGCCGAACCGCGCCGATAGTCATGATAACGCCCTTACAATACCGATCATTTTCCGGCCTCTGGTCTGACCCCAGCAGGGGGCAAAGTTCTGGTCCGCGAAGCTAGTCCCGAGGCGTTTTGTTTCCAAGGGCCATGTGAGAGCGACGCCATTTATGAGCGGATCGGCCAAGTCATGGCCATTTCGGCATAGGGTATCCCTATAATTTTGGCCATCCGGCAGTCTCCTTCGCCGCAACTAGGTGCTAAGCTGCGCGCGGAAAACGGGGTCGGGGAGTGGTTGGAGGATGCGGTATGTCAGCACGCGCGGCACAGCGCCGGCGGTAAGCTTCGCTGGCTGCCTGCTTGAGGGCCTAGCGCCCGATAATGGCCTGTATCTGCCGGAAGCCTATCCGGTTGTGACGGCAGCGGAGCTTGCCCAATGGCGCGGTTTTGATTACCGCGCATTGGCCTTGGCCCTGTTCACCCGGTTCGCGCCCGATATAACGGGGCCGAGCCTGCGCCAAATCATCGATCGGACCTATACGGCGCAAATTTTCGGCCATGACGAGATCACGCCGGTTGCGACGCTGGAGTCGGGATTGCACCTGCTCCAACTCTCCAACGGTCCGACGCTCGCCTTCAAGGACATCGCCATGCAACTGCTGGCGGGGCTTTTCGAATGGGCGTTGGACGAGAAGGGCGAGACGCTCAATATCCTGGGCGCCACCTCCGGCGATACCGGTTCGGCGGCGGAATACGCCATGTTGGGCAAGCGCGGCATCCGTGTTTTCATGTTGTCGCCGGCTGGACGGATGAGCGCATTTCAGCGCGCCCAGATGTACAGCCTGAACGATCCTGCGATCATAAATCTGGCGGTGGAGGGGGCGTTCGACGATTGCCAGGCGATCGTGAAGGCGGTCTCAGGCGATGCCGCGTTCAAGCAGCGTTTTAGAATCGGTACCGTCAATTCGATTAATTGGGCGCGGCTGGCGGCCCAGGTGGTCTACTACTTCAAGGCTTATTTCGCGGTTACAAAATCGAATAGCGAAGTTATCGATGTGTCGGTGCCAAGTGGCAATTTCGGCAATGTTTGCGCGGGCCACGTCGCGCGCCAGATGGGCCTGCCGATCCGCCATCTGATCGTGGCAACTAACGAAAACGACGTGCTCGACGAGTTCTTTCGCACCGGCGTCTATCGCCCGCGCGCTACTGCCGAGACCAAAATCACCTCCAGCCCGTCGATGGATATCTCGAAGGCGTCGAATTTCGAACGCTTCGTGTTCGATCTGGTCGGGCGCGATCCGGAAAAAGTGAAGGCGCTATGGGGCAGGATCGATGGTGGCGGGGCCTTTGATCTGGCTGAGAGCGGCGAATTCGCACGCTTGCCTGACTTCGGCTTCCTGTCCGGCAGCAGCAATCATCAAGACCGGCTTGCGACCATCCGTGCGGTTTACGAGCGTTATGGGCGGGAGATCGATCCCCATACAGCCGATGGCATCGGCGTCGGGTTGAAACATCGCAACGTCGGGGTTCCGCTGGTCTGCCTCGAAACCGCATTGCCGGTGAAGTTCGAAGAGACGATGATCGAGGCGCTCGGCCGTCCCCCCGGCAGACCGAAAGGATTTGAGGGGATCGAGGCGCTAGAGCAGCATGTCACGACGCTGCCGGCCGATATAGACTGGGTGAAGCGCATCATCGAAACGCGGACTGGATCAGTTACCCAGGCCCGTCAATCCGCCTGAACCTCCCCTGCGAGAGCTCCAGAATGACCGACCGCTATATCGCCCATCTGCAATCCACGCTCAATCAGATCGAGGCTGACGGCTTCTATAAGCGCGAGCGGCTGATCGCCAGTCCGCAATCCTCCGGCATCGCGCTTGCCGATGGTCGCGAGGTGCTGAATTTCTGCGCCAATAATTATCTGGGATTGGCGGATGACGGGCGTCTGGTCGCCAGCGCCAAATCGGCACTCGATAAATTCGGCTTCGGCATGGCTTCGGTCCGCTTCATCTGCGGCACGCAGACCGCGCACAAGGAGCTGGAAGCGGCCCTGTCGCGCTTCCTCGGCATGGAAGACACGATCCTTTATTCGAGCTGTTTCGATGCGAATGGCGGCTTGTTCGAGACGCTGCTGGGCGAGGAAGACGCGATCATCAGCGACGAGTTGAACCATGCCAGCATCATCGACGGCATCCGCCTGTGCAAGGCGCAGCGTTACCGCTATCGCAACAACGACATGGCTGATCTGGAGGCAAAGCTGAAGGAAGCGGACGCCGCTGGCGTGCGCTTCAAAATGATCGCGACCGATGGCGTGTTCTCGATGGACGGCATCATCGCCGATCTGAAATCGATCTGCGATCTGGCTGATCGCTATGACGCGATTGTCATGGTCGACGATTCGCACGCGGTCGGCTTTATCGGCAGCAAAGGGCGCGGCACGCCGGAACATTGCGGCGTCGAGGGGCGCATCGATGTGCTGACCGGCACGCTTGGCAAGGCCCTGGGCGGTGCGTCGGGAGGCTATATCTCGGCCAAGCGCGAGATTGTCGATCTGCTGCGCCAGCGCTCGCGCCCCTATCTGTTCTCCAACACGCTTGCCCCCAGCATCACCGGCGCCACGCTTGACGTGCTGAAGATTCTGTCGAGTGTCGAGGGCGACGGGCTGCGCGCCCGGGTTCGCGCCAATGGTCAGCATTTTCGCCGCGAGATGACGGCGCTGGGGTTTACTTTGGTGCCGGGCGAACATCCGATCATCCCGGTCATGCTGGGCGATGCAGAGCTTGCGCAACGGATGGCGGCGCTCTTGCTGGAAGAGGGGATCTATGTGATCGGCTTCTTCTTCCCGGTCGTGCCCAAGGGCAAGGCGCGCATCCGTACCCAGATGAGTGCCGCCCATACCGAACAACAGATCGGCCAAGCTGTCGCCGCCTTCGCCAAGGCCGGCCGTCAGCTCGGCCTCATTTCCTAAGGAACCCTTCCAAATGAAAGCTCTCGTCAAAGCAGAACGGGCCGTCGGCCTGACTATGACGGATGTGCCGGTACCGGAAATCGGCCCGAACGACGTGCTGATCAAGATCCGCAAGACCGCCATTTGCGGCACCGACATCCATATCTGGAAATGGGATGAATGGGCGCAGAAGACGATCCCCGTGCCGATGGCGGTGGGCCATGAATATGTCGGCACGATCGCCGCGTTCGGCCAGGAAGTGCGCGGGTTTGAAATCGGCGACCGCGTCTCCGGCGAAGGACACATCACCTGCGGCATCTGCCGCAATTGTCGGGCGGGACGCCGGCATCTCTGCCGCAACACGGTCGGCGTCGGCGTCAACCGGGCAGGCGCCTTTGCCGAATATGTCGCTCTGCCGGCCTTCAACGCCTTTAAGATTCCAGACGATATTTCCGACGACCTGGCCTCGATCTTCGACCCGTTCGGCAATGCGACGCACACGGCCTTGTCATTCAATCTGGTTGGCGAGGATGTGCTGATCACCGGCGCCGGCCCGATCGGCATCATGGCCGTGGCGATCGCGCGCCACGTCGGCGCACGCTACATCGTGGTAACCGACGTAAATCCCTACCGCCTTGATCTCGCCCGCAAGATGGGGGCGACACGTGCGGTCAACGCCAGCGTCGAAAGCCTGACCGACGTGATGGCCGAGCTGAAAATGACCGAGGGCTTCGATGTCGGTCTCGAAATGTCGGGTGTGCCCAGCGCTTTCCAATCGATGCTGGCGGCGATGAACCATGGCGGCAAGGTGGCCCTGCTCGGCATTCCGCCGGCCGATACCGCGATCGACTGGAACCAGGTCATTTTCAAGGGGCTGGAGATCAAGGGCGTCTATGGCCGCGAGATGTTCGAGACCTGGTACAAGATGCTGGCCATGCTGCAAAGCGGGCTCGATCTGTCGCCGATCATCACCCATCATTTCCCGGTTGCGGAGTTCAAGACGGGTTTTGAGACGATGCTGTCGGGCGCCAGCGGCAAGGTCATTCTGGACTGGGCGGCGTAGCGCCTATATCGCCTTCGGCTCGGCCGGTTCGACCACCGGCGCCAGCACGAAGAAGGTCTTGGTGTCGACCACGCCTGGCATGATCGACACTTCCGACCAGATCGCCGCCACCCGCTCCTGCGACGCCGCCTTCACCTGCAGGATGATGTCGGCCTCGCCGCTGACGACGTAACAGAAGACGATCTCAGGGATCTTCTGGATGGCGGCGACGACTTCGGCTCCACGCATCCGATCTTTGCGATAGATCATCATCAGCGCGTTGACCGGGTGCCGGCGACCGCTGCCGGGCACGATTGTGTATCCGGCGATGACCTGGTCGCGTTCCAGCCGTTCGATGCGCTGGCGCACGCCATTGCGCGAGAGATTGACCCGGCGCGCCAGCGTCGCCGTGGGCAGGCGCGCGTTGCGGCTGAGCTCGTCCAGAATCTTCATATCGATGCTGTCGAGCTGAACCTCGGGCATGGGTTAGCTCAGCAAGGCGCGGCGGACCGCCAGATGCCATCCCGCCACCAATGTCGATTGTTCAGCCGCGCCCATATGCGGTTCGAACAGCGAGCCGCGCGACCAGATCTCGGCGATATTCTCGACGCTGTCATAGAGACCGACGCCGAGCCCAGCGAGGAAGGCCGCACCGAGCGCGGTTGTCTCGAGCACCGCCG
>CAIZEE010000338.1 GCA_903931835.1 uncultured Elstera sp. | reverse complement strand
CTCGTTCGCCGCAATGCGGACAGGCAATACGCATCAATGCACCACGGCGTCGGGACCGCCGCCGGTCTCATCGAGCAGATCGCCGGTCTCGAATCGGTCGAGACGATAGGCAGCGGCAAAGGGATGCGGTTCGTCGCGCGCGATCAGATGGGCAAAGCACCAGCCGGAGGCCGGCGTCGCCTTGAACCCGCCGATGCACCAGCCGGCATTGAGATAAAGACCTGCCACCGGCGTCTTATCGATAATCGGGCTGCCATCCTTGGACATGTCCATGATGCCGCCCCAGTGACGCAGCATGCGCAAGCGCCCGAGCAGCGGCAGCATGGCCATGCCCTCCTCGCAGGCTTCCTCGATGGTCGGCAGATTGCCGCGCTGGGAATAGGAGTTGTAGCCATCGAGATTGGCGCCGAAGACGAGACCGCCCTTATCCGACTGGCTGATATAGAAATGCCCGGCGCCGAAGGTGACGACGCAATCAAGCACGGGCTTCAACCCCTCCGACACAAAGGCCGTCAGCACATGGCTTTCGATCGGCAGGCGCAGCCCCGCCATCGCAGCGACGCGACCTGAATTGCCGGCAACCGCCATCGCCACTTTCTTCGCCCCGATGAAGCCTTTGACGGTGTCGACGCCAAGCACCCGGCCATTCTCGATGCGGATGCCGGTGACCTCGCAATTCTGCAGAATATCGACACCGCGCTTATCGGCAGCCCGGGCATAGCCCCAGGCGACCGCGTCGTGCCGGACGGTGCCGCCGCGCTTTTGCAGCAAGCCGCCCTGAATCGGGAAACGCGCATCGTCATAATCGAGAAAGGGCAGTTTCGCCTGTACCGCGGCGCGGTCGAGCAGCTCCATTTCGATACCGTGCAGCATCAGCGCGTTGCCCCGCCTTATTGCGGCGTCGCGCTGACCATCGTTATGGAACAGGTTCAACACGCCGCGTTGGCTGACCATGGCGTTGTAGTTGATGTCCTGCTCCAGCCCTTCCCACAGCTTGAGGGAGTGCTCATAGAACGGGATATTGCCCGGCAGCAGATAGTTCGAGCGCACGATCGTGGTATTGCGTCCGACATTGCCGGAACCGATCCAGCCCTTTTCGATCACCGCGATATTGGTGAGCCCGTGTTCCTTGGCGAGGTAATAGGCCGTCGCCAGCCCATGTCCGCCGCCACCAATGATGACCGCATCGTATTCAGCCTTCGGCGCGGGCTCGCGCCACATCGGCTTCCAGCCCTTCTGTCCCGCGAAGGCCTGGGACAGGACGGAAAAAATCGAAAAGCGATCCGTCATGGGGTCAGGCGGCGACCAGCGGCAACCAGCCGCGTTGCTCCCGCCAATCTTCCGGCAGATCGGCAAAGCGAGAGAGCGAGAGTTTGTCGATATCGGTGAAGCTGCATTTGCCGTCGACCACCAGATCGCGGATGGCATGACCGCTTGCCGGCGACAGGCCGAACCCCACGCCGGACATGGTCGCGATCACGACATTGCCCGGGTCTTTCGGCCGGTCGAGCACCGGCCGGCCATCGGGCGTGTTCTCGATAATGCCCGCCCAGCTGCGGATCACGCGGACATGCCCTGCTTTCGGGAACAGTTCAAACAACCGGCGCGACAGGTTGCGTAAGAGCGGTGTCGACGGCCTGGCCGGCGCTTTGCCATCGCCCGCATCAAGCCATTCATGCGGACCGCCGCCATAGGCCAGATTGCCGCGCAAGGTCTGGCGACCATAGAGCCCATTGCCATCGATCCCGCCGATACGCATCAGCGGCGCCGGTTCGGTCACGATCATTTCCGCGCGCGCAGCGGCCAGCGGGACGGTGATCCCCAGCGTTGCCAGCAGCGCGGAAATCTGCGGCCCGGCGGCGACCACCACGGCATCGCACGGATAGGTGCCGGTGGCGCTTTCGACGGCGGTCACTTTGCCGCCT
>CAIZEE010000337.1 GCA_903931835.1 uncultured Elstera sp. | reverse complement strand
GTACTCGATGCTTCTGCTGCGGGTTGACCCGGCAGAACAGGTTTACATTGGGCAATTGGCCGATCAGCGCCTCGTCCGACATATTGGTCAGCACGTCGCCCGTCAGCACCCCGGTCACCGTCACGCCAATCTCGGCAAAGACGTGACGGCTTACGAGTTCATTGTCGCCGGTCAGCACCTTGATCGCGACGCCGGCCGCCGCCATGGCTTGGATGGTGGCGCCGGCGCTGACCTTCGGCGGATCGAGAAAGACGGCGAATCCGGAGAACACGAGTTCGCACTCATCGGTCCTGGTGATCGTACTGCGTTTCTCTGTGATGATGCGGCTGGCGATGCCGAGCGCGCGGAAGCCCCCGGCACCCAGACCGTCCAAAGTGGCCTGGAAGACCTGTCGCGTGTCGGCATCAAGCGGCTTCTCAGAGCCGTCCGCATCCTCATAGCGCTCACTCAGGCGCAACAGTTCCTCAGGCGCACCTTTCACAATCAGACGACGCGAATCCTCGTGCTCGACCAGCACCGAGACCCGCCGCCGCTCGAAATCGAACGGCGTCTCGTCGAGCTTCGTCCAGCCCGTCATCTCAATCGGGTGCGCTTCGAGGATCGCTTCGTCGAGTGGGCTTTTCATGCCGCTCTCGAACTTGCTGTTCACGAAGGCGTAAGTATAGGAGCGAGGGCATTCAGCGCCTCGGCCATCGATCGTTTTGACGAGCTTGATGCTTGCTTCGGTCAACGTGCCGGTCTTGTCGGTGCACAGCACGTCCATCGCGCCCAGATCGTGGATCGCCGACAGCCGCTTCACGATGACCTTGCGTTTGGCCAATTGCATCGCGGATCTCGCGAGCGTCACTGTAACGATCATTGGCAGGAGTTCAGGCGTCAGGCCGACCGCGAGCGCCAGCGCGAACATCAGTGATTCCAGCACTGGTCGGTGAAACGAGATGTTCACGACCAGCACGAACAACACCATCAAGATGGTCAGGCGCATGATCAGCATGCCGAACCGGCGAATTCCGAGGACAAATGCGGTGGCTGGCGGTTTTTCAGCCAAGCTCGTCGCGAGCTTGCCGAGCGACGTTCGGGCGCCGGTTCGGCAGATCAAGATCGTCGCCGTACCGCTGATCACGGAGGTGCCGGCAAAAACGGCGTTTGATGCGCCGCCGGGATTTTCCGTACCGGCGGCCCCATCACCAGCCTGTTTTTCAGCGGGATAAGGTTCGCCGGTTAGCAGCGCCTGATTGACATAGAGATCACGGCTGGAGATTAGGCGGGAATCGGCCGGCACCAGATCACCGGCGATCAGCTCGACGATATCGCCCGGTACCAGTTGGTCAACGGGAAGGGAAATACTGGCCCCATCACGCCGCACCGTCGCTTGGACCGCAACCGACTGGCGCAGCGCGTCGACTGCGTTCTGAGCCCGAATTTCCTGGACGAAATCGAGGGTGATGCTAAGCGTCACCACCGAAATGACGATAACGAAGCTTGCAACGTCACCGGTAACGGCCGACAGCGCGCTGGCGACCAGTAGAATGATGACGAGCGGGCTTCGGAAACGCGAGAGGAACTGCAGCCAAAGCGGGGAACGCTTAACCATCGCAGCGTCGTTCGGACCAAAGCTCTGCAGCCTCGCGTTTGCTTGTGCGCCATCGAGTCCAGCGTCAGTCGTCGCCAATCTTTGGAATAAGGTAACGAGCGCTTCGCTCCAGATTTCTTCAGCATCAACCTCTGCAACGAGGCGCTTTTCAGTGCCCGCTCGGCCCATTAGCGGCCGGTTTTCACGCTCCGGGGCGACTGTCATCGTTTGTGATTCCTTCGAGTTTTGATGTCCGAGCGTCGACAGCTTGCGCGATCTGGTGTCACCCGGCTTTGATCCAACCCCGCTTTGTTTTCTCAGCCGAAGCCGCCTCTAGTGTCGTTGTGACTGCGCTCCTGATGGCGGTTTGTGAGGATTTGCTCGGTCGACCCAACTTTGATCAATTCGCCCAGATAGAAGAACGCCACCTGATCTGCCAAGCGCGCCGCATGTTGCAAGTTGTGAGTGACGATGGCGATTATGAAGTCGTGGCTGAGTTTGTCCTCGCCATCCAGAAGAGAACTTCGCCGGTAGCGCGCTGGTCGGAATGAAGTTCGTACAAGCGGTTTAGTACGCGTGGCAATGTCGGCTTTCCACTGCCCGAGGGCCCAATGACTATGCCTTCCGGCAGGGGAGATGGTGCACATCTAAGGCGCACCAATAGGTACATTCCGCACCTGATCCGAGCGTCGCCTTAGT
>CAIZEE010000336.1 GCA_903931835.1 uncultured Elstera sp. | reverse complement strand
GGCAATGACGTGATCCTGTTCGCCGAGGACGGCAAGTCCGAGGTCGCCCGTTTCAGCCTGCCGCGCCAGCCGATCGATAACGGCCTGTGCATCGCCGATTTCTTCCGCGACGTGAATGACAGCGAGCGCGACGTGATCGGGCTGCAGGCGGTCACCATGGGGGCGCGCGTCTCCGAAGTCGCGAGAGAATGGTTCGCCGATAACCGCTATCAGGATTATCTGTACCTGCACGGCCTCGGCGTCGAGCTGGCCGAGGCGATGGCCGAATACGTCCACAAGCGCATCCGCTCGGAATTGGGCTTTGCCGGCGATGACGACCGCGATGTCGAGAAAATGCTGAAGCAGCATTATCACGGCAGCCGGTATTCATTCGGCTACCCGGCCTGTCCGAATCTGGGCGACCAGCGGCAGTTATTGCAGTTGCTGGGGGCGGATCGGATCGGGTTGTCGCTGACCGAAGAGGACCAGTTGGAGCCGGAGCAATCGACGTCGGCGATCGTGCTGCATCACCCGCAGGCAAAGTATTTTTCCGTGTGAGGCGGCTACTCGTCCAATGATTCTGGTTTGTCCGGGGTAGATGGCGGATCTAGGTCCAACGAAGTCTGAATACCTTGTGCAGGTAGAGGCAATTCAGCGGTGCCGATAACGTCGAGCCCACTGGCCTGGCCGTGTCGCCGAATATCGCTATCATCTGAATAGATGGTTGTTGCGCGCTGTACCTTGGCAATGGCGACGATCATCCGATCGAATTTTACTTTCGCCCAGGTCGCTTCACTGCCGCTGCGCTTTTCGCCAGCAATACGCGCGTCACGGATGACGGCCGCCACTTCTATCGCGGCAAGTTGATCGAAATCCGCCACCTTGAAATACGAAGACCGGCTTATTGTTGTCGACCATTCCGGGCCAGCTTTGTCAGCATGAACCATGAGTTCGCTGAAGGCCGGAGTCGGAACAATGATGCGAGTCTTGGCTTTCGACAAAGAGTCGATGAGATAGGCGATACGTTCTTTGACCAGTGTAACCTGCAGAGATGTAGCCGGATCGACCGGCGGCTTGGCGTTCTTGGCGAACCACAAGATCAAGATGGTCGCGTCGAACACGACCACTGCTAGTTCACCTCATCGCCATGACGAATCTTATTTAGCTCATTAAGGGGATCATCGAAGCCATCCCAACCGTTCCCTTCGGCGCGGCTCATCTGGTCCATAAGGTCAGCAAGCGGGGTATCGTCGAGTGGTTCGAAGCTGGCAATGGTAAACCGGTCGAGCGCCCAGTTCCCGGCCTCCTCACGAAACCATCGTCCCTCGCCCGACAATCGCAAAGTCCCGTGATACAGATGCGGCGCCAACCGGCGAGCCATCGCTCGATTCGTGCTGCAAATGACTATGTTGTCCTTCTCTTCGCCTTTCGCCTTTTGCTCCGTCTCTATGTGAACCGGCACCGTACTATCAATCCCACCGACCTTAACCAGCATGCCTTCAATCGTCCCAGCCTGAATAATCGGACCATATCGCAATGGTTTGGGACGGTCGCGGCCTTGAAACTGTAAGACGGTGGCCGTGTCGATCCCGACGGTGACACTCCCGACGGCATTGTCCACCGCCATCAAGCTGTCAAGACGATCGAATGCCAGAAGAACATCGGGAGGAGCGCGGCGTTCTTGAACTGCCTTTAGGCGATCTCTCACTTTCGGTACGGCCGTAGTCTCCGCGCTTACTGCCAAGACCGCGCT